>JBJXEJ010000166.1:0-48460 GCA_046154125.1 Rhizobacter sp.
CACCAGAATGTCGTATTCCGAGGTGTAGTCGTAGTGCGAGGGCAGCTGGTTGTTCAGCAAATCAGCCACGTGCAGATCCACCATGGGCGTGCCACACAGGCTGGCCAGCGTGGCTTGAATCTGCTCCTGGCTCACCTCGAATTCGCGTCGGGCGCAGGCAATCCACAGGTAGCCCGACTCGGGCAAGGCGCTGGGCAGGGCCGTGCCCTCCTGAACGCCGCTAGGGGTGATGCTGAAGGTGCGCATGAGGGTCTTTCGGGCTCGATAATGTCGGATTTCGTGATGAATTGGCTGGAAGTCCTTGCCTGATAAGCACAGACAGCTATATTTTTAGTAGCGTTTGGCTTGCAAGGCGCGCGCCGCCTCCAGCGCAAAGTAGCTCAGCACCCCATCCGCCCCGGCCCGCTTGAACGCCAACAGGCTCTCCAGCATCACCGCATCATGATCCAGCCAGCCGTTCAGGGCGGCTGCCTTGAGCATGGCGTATTCGCCGCTGACCTGGTAGGCAAAGGTGGGCATGCCAAACTGGTCTTTCACGCGGCGCACGATGTCCAGGTAAGGCATGCCGGGCTTGACCATCACCATGTCGGCTCCCTCGGCGATGTCCAGCGCCACTTCACGCAGGGCCTCGTCGCTGTTGCCGGGGTCCATCTGGTAGACCTTCTTGTCGCTCTTGCCCAGGTTGCCCTTGCTGCCCACGGCGTCGCGAAAGGGGCCGTAAAAGGCGCTGGCGTACTTGGCGCTGTAGGCCATGATGCGGGTGTGGATCAGGCCTTCGGCCTCCAAGGCCGTACGCACCGCACCAATGCGTCCGTCCATCATGTCACTGGGGGCCACGATGTCCACGCCCGATTGAGCTTGCACCAGGGCCTGTTGCCTCAACACCGCCACCGTGGCGTCGTTCAGGATGTAGCCGGTGTCGTCGAGAAGACCATCTTGGCCGTGGCTGGTGTAAGGGTCCAGAGCCACATCAGTCAACAGGCCCAGTTCAGGAAAGCGCGCCTTGAGGGCACGAACCACCCGAGGCACCAGGCCGTCGGGGTTGGTGGCTTCACGGCCGTCCGGTGTCTTGAGTGCCGGGTCGATCACCGGGAACAAGGCCATCACCGGCACACCCAGCTTCAGGCACTGCTCAGCCACCGCGAACAGCCCATCCACACTGCGGCGTTGCACGCCGGGCATGCTGGCCACATCCTGTGTCTGGCCTTGGCCGTCCAGCACAAACACCGGCAGGATCAGGTCCTGCGCATTCAGGCGGTTTTCGCAGACCAAGGCTCGCGTGAAGGTGTCTCGCCGCAGCCGCCGGGGCCGACTCAGGGGGAACGGTGGGGGGTTTGTCACAACAGGGTCCTTCTTGTTCGCTGTTTCACCACCTGAAGTCGGGGATTCCGACGTAGCCGAGCTCAAACCGTTCTGCTAAAGTGGATTTTGGATGATAGCTGCGAGGCTGTTGTCCCCTGCTTTTCCTCCCTGAGCAGGTGCCTTAGCGTGATGACAGCGATAAGGCTTACCCGCCCCGGCCTTGGCCGGGGCTTTTTTTCGCCTGATGCACGTGCAGCCTGGGTCAGCAAACACGCCGCCCGCGCCCGGATAATGCGTGCCCATGAGCAACGGCTACCTCTGGATCAAGGCACTCCACATCATCTTTGTGGCCAGCTGGTTCGCAGGGCTGTTTTATTTGCCACGGCTGTTTGTCAACCTCGCCATGGTCAGCCCCGACAGCCATGCCGAGCGCGAGCGCCTGCTGTTGATGACGCGCAAGCTCTATCGCTTCGCCAGCCTGTTGATGGTGCCGGCCTTGGTCTTCGGGGTCTGGATGTGGCTGGGCTATGGCGTCGGCGCCAAGCAGGGCTGGATGCACTTGAAGCTGGCCTTGGTGCTGGTCGTCGTGGGCTACCACCTTGGGTGCCGGTCTTTGCTGCACAACTTTGAACAGATGAGCAACCGGCGCAGCCATCGCTGGTTCCGTGTCTTCAATGAAATGTCGGTGCTGCTCTTTGCAGCCATCGTGGTGCTGGTGGTGGTCAAGCCCTTCTGAAGCACCATGACCGCTGGACGCCACCGCAGTTCGGCCACCCTGTTGGCACTGGTGTACGCCGCGCTGGTGCTCTATGCCAGCCTCTATCCCTTTGAGGGTTGGCGTTGGCCACCAGGCCAAAACTGGCGTGTCTTGATTGCCTTGCCCACCGCGGTCCACCAGTCGGTGTTTGACGTGGTTTCCAACCTGCTGGGCTATTTGCCGCTGGGCGGGCTGCTCACGGTGGCTGCACTGCGCAGCGGGCAGCCACGCCAGCGCGCCATGCTGGGCGCGCTGCTGTTGGCCACTGCCCTGTCCTATGGTTGCGAATTGCTGCAGCACTTTGTGCCAGCGCGTGTACCCGCACGCGAAGACCTGGCCATGAATGCCGCGGGTGCAGCGCTGGGCGTGGTGCTGGCTTGGGGCGTGCATGCCGCAGGGCTGGTCGACCGCTGGAACCAACTCCGGCAGCGCTGGTTTGCAGGCGACGCCGCCATGGCCTTGGCACTGCTGGTGTTGTGGCCCGTGGGCTTGCTGTTTCCGGCGCCCGTCCCGCTGGGGCTGGGGCAGGTGGGGGAAAAACTGCGCGAGCTGCTGGTCGCTGTTCTCGACGGCGTGGACTGGGGGCAACCGGACGTGGATGCACTCCTGACGGCAGGCCCGTCGGCCGCACCGTTGGGGCCACTAAGTGAAGTCACGCTGATTGCGCTGGGCCTGTTGGCACCGTGTGTGGTGGCTTTCTCGGTGGTCACCCCCGGCTGGCGCCGGTGGGTCATGACCGTGGGCGCCCTGGCCCTGGCCTGCGCGGGGATGTCGCTGTCCACGGCCTTGAACTTCGGCCCTCAGCATGCCTGGGCCTGGATGGGCCCACGCTCCGGGCCTGGGTTGGGGCTGGGCTTGGTGTTGGCGTTGCTGCTGTCCTTGCTCTCGCGCCGGCTGGTGGCGGGCGTGGGCTTGGTGGTCTTGACCGGCCTGGTGGTTGGCGTTGCCCAAGCGCCGGAAGATCCATTTTTTGCCTTCAGTTTGCAGAACTGGGAGCAGGGCCGCTTTGTGCGCTTTCACGGTCTGGCGCAATGGATAGGTTGGCTCTGGCCCTACGCCGCCATGGCGTGGTTGATGTCGCGCTTGACCGGGCGCAACTAGGCCCTTCCCTACAATCAGGCCCATGAGTTATTACAAGCATCACGTTTTCTTCTGCCTGAACGAACGCACCAACGGCGAGTCTTGCTGCGCCCACCAAGGCGCCCAGGCTGCTTTTGACCACTGCAAAGCCCGCGTAAAGTCCGAAGGCCTGGCTGGCCCCGGCGGCGTTCGGGTGAACAAGGCCGGTTGTCTGGACCGCTGCGCGGGCGGGCCGGTGGCTGTGGTCTACCCAGAGGAGACCTGGTACACCTTCGTTGACGCACAAGACATCGACGAGATCGTCGACCAGCACCTCAATGGCGGCCAAGTCGTCGAGCGCTTGTTGCTGGCACCGAACATCGGCCGATGAACGCGGGCACACGGCGCCATTCGGTGGCGGGGCCCGTCGGGCAGATCGAATGCGCGATCGATGAACCCAGCCACAGCACCACGGCCTCGCCTCGCGGCGTGGCGGTGATCTGCCACCCGCACCCCCTGCACGGCGGCACCATGGACAACAAAGTGGTGCAGACCCTGGCGCGGGCCTTGGTGCAGTTGGGCTACACCAGCGTCCGATTCAATTTTCGCGGCATCGGTGCTTCGCAAGGCGGTTGGGACGAGGGGCGTGGCGAAGTGGACGACGCGCTGGCCGTGATCGCAGCGCATCGCCTTGACGGCCTGCCGCTGGTACTGGCCGGGTTTTCTTTTGGCGGCTATGTGGCCTCGCAGGCCGCCCAGAAGCTGGGCACCGCAGCCGAACGCCTGGTGCTGGTAGGCCCGGCGGTGCAAAACTTTGCGGTGGCCAACGTGCCGGCGGACACCTTGGTCATCCACGGCGAAACCGACGACGTGGTGCCGCTGTCCGCCGTCTTCGACTGGGCCCGGCCTCAAGCGCTGCCGGTCACCGTGCTGCCCGGGGCGGGCCACTTCTTCCATGGGCAACTGCCCGTGCTCAAACACATCGTTGTCAGCGCCTGGGCTTCCAGGCCCGCTGGCTGAAACCGGCCTTCATGAAGTCCTTACTCGCACTCGCTCTGACCCTCTTCGCCTTGGCCGCCGCAGCCCAGGCGCCCCAGCCACCCGAGATTGCAGCCCGGCAATACATCCTGATGGACTTGTCCAGCAACCAGGTGCTGGCCGAACGTGACGCCGACGCGCAGGCCGACCCGGCATCGCTGACCAAGCTGATGACCGCCTACCTGGTGTTCAACGCCGTGCGCGACAAGAAGCTGTCGCTGGAACAAACACTGAGCGTGTCGCAGCGGGCCTGGGCCGAGCGCAAGGGCGGCGGCTCGCTGATGTTCATCGACACCACGATGAAGCCCACCGTGGCCGAACTGCTGCGCGGCCTGATTGTGCAAAGTGGCAACGACGCCGCCATCGCCTTGGCCGAAGGTGTTGGTGGCACGGTAGAGAACTTCGTCGCCAGCATGAACCGCCAGGCCCAGGCTTGGGGCTTGAAGAACACCCAGTTCAAGAACGTGGCCGGGCTGTCCGAAGCGGGCCACTACAGCAGCGCGCGCGATGTCGCCCTGGTGGCTGCACGCATCGCGCTCGACCACCCCGACTTCTACCCGCTCTACAGCATCCGCCAGTACACCTTCAACAACATCAAGCAGGACAACCGCAACATGCTGCTGGGGCGCGACCCCACGGTGGACGGCATGAAGACCGGCTACACCGAAGCGGCCGGCTACTGCCTGATCGCCAGTGCGCAGCGTGACTTTCCCAACCTCGGCGCAGGAGGATCGGGTGGCGGTCCGCGCCGGCTGCTGAGCGTGGTCTTGAACACCAAGTCGATGGAAGCACGCGCCGGCGAAAGCCAGAAGCTGCTCAACTGGGGCTACCAGGCCTTCGAGACCGTTCGATTGTTCGAAGTGAACAAGGCCGTGACGACGGCGCCGGTATGGAAGGGCAAGACCGACCAGGCGCAACTCGGCGCCAATGGTGCGCTGTTCGTGACCATGCCGAAGGGTGAGGGCGGCAGGCTGCAGACCAAGGTCGAGCGCACCGACCCGCTGATCGCACCCCTGACCCAGGGTCAGCGCGTGGGCACGATCAAGGTGACTACCGCGGCGGGCACGGCGGTCACCGACGTGCCGCTGGTGGTGCTGCAGCCGGTGGAAGCAGCCGGAATTTTCGGCCGCACATGGGATGCCATCCGGCTGTGGATCAAGTAACCTGGGAAGAGCGCGCGACGGCAATGGAGACCTGACCATGCAAGACCTTCCCGACACGCTGTGCTACCTGAATGGCGAATACACCCCGCTGAACCAGGCGAAGGTGTCGGTGCTTGATCGTGGATTCCTGTTCGGTGATGGCATCTACGAGGTGGTGCCGGTGTATGGGCGGGGCCTGTTCCGTTTCGATGAGCACATGGCTCGCCTCGAGCGCAGCCTCGCCAAGGTGCGCATCGCCAATCCGCACAACGCGCTGGAATGGCTGGCGCGCTGCCGGCGCCTGATCGAGTCCCACGCCGCCGAAGATCAGCTGGTCTACATCCAGGTCACGCGGGGCGTCGCGCTGCGCGACCATGTGATGCCGACCGCCATCGAGCCCACGGTCTTCATCATGGTCAGCGCGATGAAGCAGCCCAGCGCAGAGCAGCGGCACCGGGGTGTGGCCTGCGTGACGGCGCGAGACTTCCGCTGGGAGCGCGGCGACATCAAGAGCATCTCGCTGCTCGGCAACGTGCTGGCCAGGCAGATTTCCGCCGATCACGGCGCGGTGGAGACCATCCTGTTCCGTGATGGCTTCCTCACCGAGGCGGCATCCTGCAATGTCTGGGTGGTGCATGAAGGCGCGGTGCTCGGTCCTCCTAAAAGCGAGCACGTGCTGGAGGGTATTCGTTACGAACTGATTCGGGAGCTGTGCGAAGACGCCGGCATCGCCTTCAACCTGCGCCCCATTCCCGAGGGCGAAGTGGTGGCCGCCGATGAGTTGATGCTCAGTTCTGCCAGCAAGGAGGTACTGCCGGTGACCCTGCTCGATGGCGTTTCGGTGGGCCACGGTGTCGGTCGCGGCAAGCCCGGCCCGGTGTACGCGAGGCTTTACGCGGCGTATCAGCGGGCCAAGGCAGCGCAACGGCGGTGACGGGTTCGACCATGCAGACCATCCCGCCCGAGCATTCGCTGATCGAGTACCCGTCGCAGTTCCCGATCAAGGTGATGGGCGGCAACGTCGACGGGTTCTCCGAAGCGGTGCTGGCCGTCGTGCAGTCGTTCGATCCGACGTTCGATCCGGCGACCACAGAGACCCGGCCCAGTTCCGGCGGCAAGTACCTGGCGCTCACCGTGACCGTCACCGCGACCAGCCGCGAACAGCTCGATGGCCTGTACCGCGCGCTGAGTTCGCATCCGATGGTCAAGGTGGTGCTCTGAGCGCGAACGAACGCAACATCGGATGAGTTCGCCTGTTCTGGTGCACAAGGGCCTGGTGGACGCCGCGTCCACGATTGACGCGATGCGTGCCTTCACCGACGCGCGCAATGCAACGCAAGAGCCAAGTCCCGACGAGATCTGGCTGTGCGAACACCGGCCGGTCTACACGCAGGGCCTGGCCGGCAAGCCCGAGCACCTGCTCGATCCGGGCGACATCCCTGTCATCCAGACCAATCGCGGTGGGCAGGTGACCTACCACGGTCCTGGGCAGGTCGTGGCGTACCCGCTGATCGACCTTCATCGCCTCGGTATCTACGTCAAGGAGTACGTCTATCGCATCGAGCACTGCGTGATCAAGACGCTGGAGAGCTACGGCGTCACAGGGCATCGGGTGCCCGGTGCGCCGGGCATCTATGTCCGCCTGGACGATCCCGGTGGCCACGCGCCGCTCGAGCCGGTGCCACCGAGCGAGCGCCTGGGCATCGGTGCGCCAGACCCGTTCCGGGGCCTGGGCAAGATCGCCGCGCTGGGTATCAAGGTCAGCCGGCGCCACTCGTACCACGGCGTGGCGCTGAACGTGGCCATGGACCTGCGCCCATACGAGCGCATCAACCCTTGCGGGTTTCCCGGGCTGGCGACGGTCGATCTGGCTACACTGGGCGTGCACGTCGACGTAGCGTCGGTGTCGCGTCAGTTGGGCGCCCGGTTGGCCGAGCACTTGAGCCCCTGACCCCTCCGGCAGCCTGCGCTGCGAGCTCCCCCCCTTTGAAAGTCCACGATGTCGAGCGATTCCGTGACCCGTGTTGCCTCCGATGCGCCCGCCTACGACGCCGGCGCCAAGCAGAAGTCTCAAGCCAAGACGTCGCGCATTCCCATCAAGATCGTTCCGGCTGAATCGCTGAAGAAGCCCGACTGGATCCGCGTCAAGGCGGGTTCGCCCAGCACCCGTTTCTACGAGATCAAGCAGATCCTGCGCGAACACCAGCTGCACACTGTCTGCGAGGAGGCTTCCTGCCCCAACATCGGCGAATGCTTCGGTAAGGGCACCGCGACCTTCATGATCATGGGCGACAAGTGCACCCGGCGTTGCCCGTTCTGCGACGTGGGGCACGGCCGACCCGACCCGCTGGACGCGAACGAGCCGCTCAACCTCGCGAAGACGATCGCCGCGCTGAAGCTGCAGTACGTGGTGATCACCAGCGTCGACCGCGACGATCTGCGTGACGGCGGCGCGGGGCATTTCGTCGACTGCATCCGGCAGACACGTGCGCTGTCGCCGGCCACCCGCATCGAGGTGCTGGTGCCCGATTTCCGCGGCCGTGACGACCGGGCGCTGGAAATCCTGAAGGCCGCACCGCCTGATGTCATGAACCACAATCTGGAAACCGCGCCTCGCCTGTACAAGGAAGCCCGTCCCGGCAGCGACTACGCCTTCAGCCTGAACCTGCTGAAGAAGTTCAAGGCCCTTCACCCCGATGTGCCGACCAAGAGCGGCCTGATGGTGGGCCTCGGCGAGACCGACGAGGAAATCCTGCAGGTGATGCGCGACATGCGCGCGCACGACATCGACATGCTGACCATCGGTCAATATCTGGCACCGAGCGGTCACCACCTGCCGGTGCGCCGCTACGTGCATCCGGACACGTTCAGGATGTTCGAGACCGAAGCCCTGAAGATGGGCTTCTCCCATGCGGCTGTCGGCGCGATGGTGCGCAGCAGCTACCACGCCGACCAGCAGGCGCATGCGGCGGGCGTCGCCGATGCGTTGCCGCGCTGAGTCAGATTCAACCACCCGGAGAGCATTCCATGCAGCGCAGAAGATTCACCGCCAGTCTCTTGTCTGGTGCCAGCCTGTACACCGTCGGCATTCCCCCGGTCCACGCGGCTTCAGTGCTGAGTGATGCCGATGCATCTTCTGGCATCCGCGCGGCACTGGAGCGCGGCGCCGAGGCAGCCGTTGCGTTGCTCGGCAAGCCTGATGGATTCATGGGCAATCCGAAGGTCAAGATTCCGCTGCCCGGGTTCCTGAAGGATGGTGCGAAGCTTTTGAAAGCCACCGGTCAGGGCAAGAGCGTCGATGAACTGGTGACGGCAATGAACCGGGCCGCCGAAGCTGCGGTCCCTGAAGCCAAGGAACTGCTGCTCGGCGCGGTGAAATCGATGAGCGTCGAGGACGGCGCACGCATCCTGTCCGGAGGGGACAACTCCGTGACCGACTTCTTCGCCCAGAAGACGCGAGAGCCACTCGGCGTCAAGTTCCTGCCCATCGTGACGCAGGCCACCGAGAAGGTGTCGCTGGCCGACAAGTACAACGCGGTGGCCGGCAAGGCGGCCGGCCTGGGTCTGGTCGACAAGAAGGACGCGAATATTCAGCAGTACGTCACCAAGAAGGCGCTGGATGGCCTGTACCTGATCATCGGCGAGGAAGAACGCAAGATCCGGAAGGACCCGCTGGGCACAGGCAGCGACATCCTGAAGAAGGTGTTCGGCTCGCTCAAGTAGGCTGGCCGTCAACCAGGCATTGCTGCAGCGGAGCCGGACTACAGCGTCTTCGACAGCTCGAACATCAGCACCGTCGGCAGCGCAGCCTCGATCGCATCCTGGCCGACGCGCGCACGTTCTCCGCGCTGGGCGTCGGAGACACTGAATTCCCGGCCTTGCTCGATGATGTCGATGAACGGGAAGCCGGGCACTTCGGCCCGGATCTCTGCGCAGAACCGTGTGCATCGTTCGCCGTGCAGGATGCCCTCGATGATGATGGCGTGGGGAAGTCCATCTCGGCAGAAATCGGCCGCTTCGTCGATCGACCCGACCAGATCGACGAGCAGGCCCATGTCCCGCAGCGCGTCGCGAACCCGTGCGCGCACCTCGCGGCGCGAGGCAACCACCACCACGTGACTGCCGGCCAGCGGCTTCGAGTTGATCGCGCTGTCGAAACCTTCGTCCAGGTCAACCATCGTGACGCCGTCAATCTCAGACCGTGCAGCTGTCGTGAACTCGAGGTGGACCGCAACGGCCCCTTCGGTCAAATGCCTGGATAGCCCCAGGCCCATCGTGGCGGCCGTCTGCTCGAGCAGCCTCCAGGTCAGCGAATCGAGCGGACGCGATGCCGGTGCAGCGTCGATCGCCTCCGCGGGGGTGGCCAATTCGAATCGGCAGGTCAACTTGGCCCTGGATTTCCAGCTTTGCACGTCGATCGTGAGGTCTATGCGCGACTGCGCATGAACCAGCGCCCAGTCCAGCAGCGTGTTCAGCAGGCTGAACGCCAGCGACCCGTCGACGATCACGTCCACAGGATTGAGAACCGGCTGGAGCGTGATTCCGCGGGTTTCGGTCTCGCGCTTGCGGTGGGTCAGGACGCCCTGCAGCGAGTCCGCCAATGCCACGCGCTCGCGGGACTGCTGCAGCCGCTCGTTTGCAAACCGGGCCAGCAGTTGTGCCGTCATGCCGATCTGCCGGGCGGCTTCGACCTCGTCGCGAAGTGAGCGCAGCCCGGTCCGGCCGATGCGTCCACTCGAAATCAAAGCATGGATTCGCTCCAGCGCAGCTGTCAGCGGATGGGCGATCTCGGCCCCCAGCTCGGCGATCAACAGACGCCAGCGGGCCTCGTCCTGACCTGATGCGATCGGGCGGAGCCCAGGGGCGCTGTCGCTGGCGGTATCAGATGAACCCATGTCGTTTCGTTTCGTGCCGGTTCGATGCCATCCGCATGTCTGCCATGTCGCGGGCATCGCCCGTTTCGCCAAAGCAGTGCGCGATCCACCCTGCGTGAGGCGCTTCGGGCGGGTGACCGGATGCCGAGCACGAAGTGTTCCCGTCTGGCGCGCATCGCGCCAGAGGCCTGGCCTGCCGGAACCCTGGAAGCGGGGAGTGAAGAAGTCACGGACGGTAACGCAGACGTGCGCGACGTGTGCACGCGGGCTGCGCGGCTGGATCAAGCGGCCGGGCCGCTTTCATAATCGGCACGATGAATCTGCGTCCTGTCCGGCCTGTGGCCCGGTTGCGCCCTGGCCTCTGGGTGATTGCCGGCCTTCTGGCCGCCTGCTCACCGGCGCTCGACTGGCGCGACACCCCCGTTCCCTACAGCGAAGCGAGTGCGCTTTTCCCGTGCAAGCCCGATGCGCATGTTCGGCAGGTCGTGCTGGGGGGGGCTTCGAGACAGATGCACCTCACCTCCTGCACAGCGGCCGGTACCGTCTACGCGGTGAGCCATGTCGACGTCGGCGACTCTGCCCGTGTGAACGAGGTGATGCAGACGCTTCGTGCATTGGCGGCGGAGAACGTCGGTGGGACCGCGAAGGTGATTGCCGCGACAACCGTTCCGGGCATGACACCGCATCCGCTGGCCGAGCGCCTCGCGTTCACCGGCAAGCGTGCGGACGGGTCGGCGATCGAGGCACAGGCCGTCTTTTTCGCGCGGGCGGCGGTGGTGTTCCAGGCGACCGTCGTAGGCATCCATCTCGATCCTGACGCCGTCGATACTTTTTTCGCCGCCTTGAAACTGCGCTAGCGCTTCGAGTTTCCGGCTGACGGCTGTGGTTTTCGCGCCTTCGCGGTCGGCGAGAACGGGTGCTCAGGCGTTACGGATTCCCGAACTACCGATAATGGTCGCCCATGCTCGGACTGCTGATCATTGCGCACGAACCGCTGGCTTCAGCGTTGAAGTCGGTGGCGCGGCATACCTTTCCGGATTGCGCTGCAACGCTCGAAGCGCTCGACGTTCCGCCCGACATGCCGGTGGAGCAGATCGAGATGTTGGCACGTGACTTGTTGACGCGGGTGCGCGGCCCGGAGGCGCTGATACTCACCGACGTGTTCGGCGCCACCCCCTGCAACGTGGCACAGCGCCTCGCGGGTCTGTCAGAGCCTGGACAGGTCAAGGTCGTCACCGGTGTC
Source organism: Rhizobacter sp. (assembly GCA_046154125.1). Classification (GTDB taxonomy): domain Bacteria; phylum Pseudomonadota; class Gammaproteobacteria; order Burkholderiales; family Burkholderiaceae_C; genus PBB1. The sequence goes on from JBJXEJ010000166.1 coordinate 11,416, forward strand.
AACGTGCCGATGCTGTGGCGCTCGTTGTGCTACTGCCACGAATCCCTCGATGCCGTTGTGGCGCGAGCAGTGGCCGGTGCGACTCAGGGCGTCATGCAGGTGTCGATTTCCAGGCCACAGAATCAGACCTACAAGTCCGGCGCTCATGATCCAAACCACCATCACCATCAGCAATAAGCTCGGCCTGCATGCGCGAGCCTCGGCCAAGCTCACCAAGGTTGCCGGCGGATTTCGCAGCGAGATCTTCATCAGCCGGGGTGAGCGCCGCGTCAACGCCAAGAGCATCATGGGCGTGATGATGCTGGCAGCGGCCATGGGTTCCGAGGTGCAGATCGATGCCTCGGGCGAGGACGAGCAGGCTGCGCTGGCCGCGTTGCGGAGCCTGATTCAGGACAAGTTCGGCGAAGGGGAATGAGCCCTGCCGCGTGGGCCGTCAGCTCCCACGGCCCGTGACAACCCGGTGCATCCGCGGCGCGCCCCGCTGCTAGGATGACCCATGAGTTTCCAGTTGTTCGGCCTGCCGGTATCGCGAGGGGTGGCCATCGGTCGAGCGGTGATGGTCTCGTCCAGCCGCGTCGATGTGGCGCACTATTTTGTCCGGGACGACGAAGTCGATGCCGAGATCGCGCGCCTGCGGTCGGCCCGCGATGATGTCGCGGTCGAGCTGGCCACGTTGCAGCGGGACCTTCCGGGCGATGCGCCAGCCGAACTGTCGGCGTTGCTGGACGTGCACCTGATGCTGCTGAACGACGAGACACTGGCAATTTCGACCAAGCAGTGGATCCAGGAGCGGCACTACAACGCCGAATGGGCGCTCTCCGCGCAGCTCGAAGTGCTGGCGCGCCAGTTCGACGAGATGGAAGACGACTACCTGCGCGAACGCAAGGCCGATGTCGAGCAGGTGGTCGAGCGGATGCTGCGCGCAATGGCGCCGGGCTCTCCCTCGCTGTTGACGGATGCAGCGAAGCCGACCAACGGCTCTGCGGCGCACAACGAACCGCTGGTGATGGTGGCCAACGACATCGCGCCGGCCGACATGCTGCAGTTCAAGCGCGCGGTGTTTGCAGGCTTCGTGACCGACGTGGGTGGCAAGACGTCTCACACCGCGATCGTGGCCCGCAGCCTGGACATTCCTGCGGTGGTTGGAGCGCGCGAGGGCAGTCGGGTGATCCGGCAGGACGACCTGGTGGTGGTCGACGGCGACGCCGGGCTGGTCATCGTCAACCCCTCGGACATCGTGCTGGAGGAATACCGCTTCCGGCAGCGCGAGTGCGAACTCGAACGTCAGCGTCTCTCGCGGCTTCGGCACACACCCGCTGTCACGCTGGACGGCGAGCGCATCGAGCTGATGGCCAACATCGAGATGCCGGGCGATGCAGCGGCGGCCGTGGCCGCGGGGGCGGTCGGCGTGGGCCTGTTCCGCAGCGAGTTCCTGTTCATGAACCGTTCCGGCGAACTGCCTGGCGAGGACGAGCAGTTCGAGGCATACCGTGCGGCCGTGCTGGCGATGAACGGGTTGCCGGTGACCATACGCACCGTCGATGTCGGGGCAGACAAACCCCTCGACCGGATGTCCGTCAGCGAATTGCGCCACGAGCACGCCCTGAACCCGGCGCTCGGCTTGCGGGCCATTCGCTGGAGCCTGTCCGAGCCGGCCATGTTCCGCCAGCAGATCCGTGCGATCCTGCGGGCGAGCGCCTTCGGCAAGGTGAAGCTGCTGGTGCCCATGCTGGCGCATGTCGGCGAGGCCATGCAGACGCTCGATGCGATCGCGCGCGCGAAGCAGCAGCTCGCGGATGCGGGAAAGTCGTTCGTCGATGTCGAGGTCGGCGCGATGATCGAGGTTCCTGCCGCAGCGCTGGTGATGTCCAGCCTGCTGAAGCTGTTCGACTTCGTCTCCCTCGGCACCAACGATCTGATCCAGTACACGCTGGCGATCGACCGGGGCGACGAGTCGGTGGCCCATCTCTACGACCCCTGGCACCCGGCGGTGCTCAAGCTGATCGAAGGGGTCATCCGCCAGGCGCGCGCCGCCGGCAAGCAGGTGAGCGTCTGCGGTGAAATGGCCGGGGACACCGCCTTCACCGAGGTCCTGCTGGCGATGGGCCTGCGCAGTTTCTCTATGCATCCGTCGCAGATCGCATCGGTGAAGCAGGTGGTGCTCCGGTCCAACACCCGTCGCCTCGCACCGCTGGTGGCCGAGGCGTTCCGCTCCGATGACGTGTGGACCGGCTGCGAGCGACTTCGCGAGGCGGCGATGGGGGCCTGAGGCTCCTAGCGTTGCCCGAACATCATCTGGCGGGTCAGTGCCAATCTCAGCGGCGACAGGGCCTGCAATGTCGCGAGTCCCAGCCCGCGTGCGCTGCTGGCGCCCGTCCACTGCCACGTGAAACTGCGCGCCAGGAAATCGGTGGCGGCGATCGTCGACCAGCGATCGGGAGCGCGCTGGCGGTCGAACCTGCGCAGCGCCTGATCGACATCGAGTGACCTCGTCAGCTGGCGAACCAGCACGTGTGCATCGCGCAGCCCGAGGTTCAGGCCCTGGCCGGCCACCGGGTGCAGGGTCTGCGCAGCATTGCCGATGCGAACGATGCGGCCTGGCCCGCGTTGTCCGCCAGGCATGCCGGTGTCCGTCAGCCTGCGTTCGGCGTTCAGACCCAGCGAAAAACGCTTGAGCGGCGAGATCGACAAGATGCGTCCGACCTCCGTCGGGAAGACCGTGTTCAGCACGCAGCAACGCTGCGCGTCATCCAGCTCGGCCACCGGGTCGTCGCTGCCGTCGACGCACCACACCAGCGCCGCGCGCCCCGGTGCCAGCGGCAACAGCGCCGCCGGGCCGTGACGGGTGAAGCGTTCGTAGGCGACACCGTCGCGTGAGCCTTCGAGGTTCACCTGGCCGACCCAGGCGACCTGGCCATAGTCGCGGGTGATGGGTTTGCGAGCCTGCTCGGCGAAGACGCCGCCCTCGGCGATCACCGCCAGATCGAAGGTTTCGGCGATGTCTGCATCGACCTCGACGCCGGCGGTGTTCGGCTCGTCGACACCCGGGCTCAGCGGTTTCAGCGACCGCACCGGCGTCGCGAACCGGTTGAACAGGCGCAGCGGCTCAGCCTGGCTGGCGTGCATCCACACCTGCTGCAGGGCCGCGGTCACCGTGCCGTACGACAGCACCGCACCGAGCATCGGAGCTCCCGTCTCCAAGGCCTTGATCCGCACCTGAGGTTCGCCGATCCAGCGGCCCAGCAGGCCTCCGAATGTCGGCACCTGCTGGGAAACGTGCACTTCGGTGATGGGCTGCGCCATGCCTTCGCGCCAGGCGCCAAGCCGCTGCAGCAGCTGCACGCTGCCGAGCGACATCGCCAGCGTGCGTGGGTCGGCAGACACGTCGGCGTCGATCGACCGGCTGTCGAAGAGGCTGATCTGTACGAGGGGCAACTCGCGGGCCGCCTGGATCGCGAGCGACAGCCCCACCGGCCCGGCGCCGACCACGGCCATCCGCAGCGTGCGGTCGCGCAGGGGCGTGGCTTCATCTCGCGGACGGACGGTCGGGTTCAAGGCGAAGGGACTTTCGAGGATGGGTCGCGCACGGGGTGCATCCTAGTGCCGGTCGGACCAAGCTGGCCAACTGACCATCAATCGCGCATCCACGCCTCGATCTCGATCGGGTCGACGGGAACGTCGCGGCTGATCAGTTCGCAGCCGGTGGCGCTGTCGGTCACGACGGCATCGTCCTCGATGCGAATGCCGAGGTTCCAGTAGCGCTCTGGCACGCGTGCCGCCGGCCGCACGTACAGGCCTGGTTCCACTGTGACCACCATGCCGGGGCGCAGCATGCGCGAAGGCAGCTTGACGACCGTGCCGCCATAGCCGTCGGGCTGCTCGATCGGGACCTCGTCCAGCGACAGGTACTCGCCGACATCGTGCACATCGCGGCCGAGCCAATGGCCGGTGCCGTGCATGTAGAACTGCCGGTAGGCGGCGCTGGCGACGATGTCTTCCTCATTGCCGTGCCGATCGCGGGACAGCAGTCCGAGGTCCAGCATGCCCCGGGTCAGCACACGCACCGCAGCGTGGTGTGCATCGCGCTGCCGCCGGCCCGGACGGGTGTCTTCGATGGCCGCCTGCTGAGCTGCCAGCACCACCTCGTAAAGCTCGCGCTGCGGAGCGCTGAAGCGCCCGGACGCCGGAAAGGTGCGGGTGATGTCGCTGGCATAGCCGTCGAGCTCGCACCCGGCGTCGACGAGGCAGAGCTCGTCGGGTCGCAGTTCGGCCGTTCCGGCCGGGTGATGCAGTACGCAGGCGTTGGCGCCGGCCGCGACGATGCTCGGGTAGGCCGGACTCTGGGCTCCGTGCCGGCGGAATTCGTGCAGCAACTCGGCTTCGAGCTCGTACTCGCGAACGCTGGCTGCGCCCTCCCGGAAGCGTCGAGCGCAGTAGCGCATCACCCGGAGGTGCGCACCGGCCGACAGCGCCGCTGCGCGGCGCATCGTGGCCAGTTCATCGGCGTCCTTGAACAACCGCATCTCGGCGATCAGCGGGTGCAGGTCGTGCAACCGGGTCGGGCATTCGATGCCGTTGCGTTCGCGTGCGCGCACCGTGGCCAGCCAGCCTTCGACCTGCGCCTGCAACTCGGGATAGCGGCCGAACGGAAACCCGACAGCCTGCCGGTTTGCCAGCATCTGCGGCAACTGCTCGCCCAGAGAATCGATTGGAAGCGCGGTGTCGACGCCGAGCGCGCCCGGTGCTGCCTCGATGCCGAGCCGGTGCCCGTTCCAGGCCTCGCGTTCAGGGTTGCCCGTGCGACAGAAAAGGGTGCTGTGGCCGTCGCTGCGCAGCACCAGCCAGGCCTGCGGCTCGTCGAAACCGGTCAGGTAGTGGAAGTGGCTGTCATGCCGGTAAGGGTGGTCGCTGTCGGCATTTCGCTGGCGCTCGGGTGCGGTGGGCACCACGGCGATGTCGATGCCATCGCAACGCAGCCTCTGCGCCAGTTGCGCACGGCGCGCGCCATGGGTCGAAGGGGTCATTGGCCCACTATAGCCACGCCCCCGCGGGTGGCGCACCCCCATGTCGAGGCCAGGGCCGAGGCCGGCAGGCGCACCCTGCCGGTTGGTCGCGCCGGCGTCGTTTACGCTTCACGGATCGATCTTCGCCGGGACGCAGATGAACGCTCACACCCATGACCTGAGCCCTTGGCAGCACAGCCACGTGTTCGACAGCGGCAACCGCCGAGGCGAGGCCCGCACGCGGGTGGTGCTTGCGGTCACGCTGATCACCATGGTGGCCGAAATCTTCGGCGGCTGGTGGACCGGGTCGATGGCGCTGCTGGCCGACGGCTGGCACATGGGCACCCACTCGCTGGCGCTGGGTGTTGCGGCCGCGGCCTACGCCCTGGCCAGGCGCCAGGCGCACGACCGGCGCTATGCCTTCGGCACCTGGAAGATCGAGGTGCTGGGCGGCTTTGCCAGCGCGCTTGTGCTCGCGCTCGTCGCTGCAGGCATCACGCTGGAGTCGGCGCTGCGCCTGTGGCGCGCCGAGCCGATCGAGGCTGTCACGGCACTCTGGGTGGCGGTGATCGGTCTGGCCGTGAATCTCGTTTCGGCCTGGCTGCTGCACGGTGCCGACGACGCGCACAACCACGGCCACGGCCTGGCCAGCCCGCATGACGCAGGCCACGCCCATCATTCAGGACATGACCACCATGACCATGCCGATGCGCCGTCGGCTCCGGCTGCTGTCCCTGCACAAGCCGGTCACGACCTGAACCTGCGTGCCGCCTATGTGCACGTGCTTGCCGATGCCCTGACTTCGGTGCTGGCGATCGCCGCGCTGTCCGGCGCGCTGTGGCTGGGCTGGTGGTGGCTCGACCCGCTGGTCGGCGTGCTCGGCGCGGTCGTCATCGGGGTGTGGTCGACCGGGCTGATGCGCCAGACGGCGGCCGTGCTGCTCGACCGCGAGATGGACCATCCGCTGACTGCGCAGATTCGCACGGCGATCGAGTCCGACGGCGACGCTCGCGTGGCCGACCTGCATCTCTGGCGCGTGGGCCGCCAGCACTACGCGGCGATCGCCAGCATCGTCGCCGATGTACCGCTCGCACCCGCCGCCTATCGGGCGCGGCTGGCAGGCTATACCGCGTTGGCGCACCTGTCCCTCGAGGTGAATCGATGCCCGCGTGCCGACGAGTGCGCACCCGCCGTCGCGCCGGACACGTCGACCACATTGCCGCTGGTGAAGCGGCATTGAGTCCTGTCGGTCAGGCAGTGTTTCGGTTCAGCGCCGCCAACTGATCGGGCGTACCGACGTTCTCCCACGGCCCGGCGTACACCTCGGCGGTGATGCGGTGCTCGCGCATCGCGGCAAACAGCAGCGGACCGAGTGCGGCGCGCGTGCCGGGAACGACGTTGCGAAACAAGGTGTCGCGGCACAGCGCGATGTTGGCGTAGGTCCAGCGCCGGCCGTCCGGCCCGGGCCCGTCGGCGAGTGCATGGCCGTCGGAGGACAGGCCGAAGTCGCCGTTCGGGTGGTAGTCGGGGTTCGGCACCAGCCAGAGATGGGCTTCGTGTTCGCCGGCCGCAAAACGCCGAGCCACCTCGGCGTCGAAGCGGAATTCGGGCACGTGGACGTCGCCTGATACGACCCAGAAGCAATCGGCTTCGAGGTGGCCCGGCAGGCCGCGCAGCAACGGCAGCGAAGTGGCGATGCCGCCCGCGGTTTCCAGTGCCCCGCCGTGATCCCGGCCTTCAAGCGAGTAGTGGATCGCCAGACCGAAACGCGATCCATCGCCCAGCAACTCGACGATGCGATCCTCGAGCCAGGCCGTGTTGATCACCACATCGCGAATGCCTTCGCGAGCCAGCGCTTCAAGGTGCCATTCGATCAAAGGCTTGCCCCGCACTGCCAGCAACGGCTTCGGAGTGACATCGGTCAGCGGACGCATCCGCTCGCCCCGTCCGGCGGCGAGAACGATGGCCTTCATCGAAGCGACTCTCGCGGGGAAAACGAGGCCAGTGGCCGCAGAAATGGCAGATCAGCGGTAGAGAGGACACCGGACATCGGCCGCATTATCTGGGAGGGTCACGGACCATCGGTCGGGTCCGACCGAATGCTTGGCAGGCTCTTGCCTAAAATGCTGGGTTCTTCAACACCTCCACATCAGGGATACCCATGGCCGGAGCAGCGTCAGACCAAAACACCTCCCTGATGGCCAACGCCATCCGTGCACTGGCCATGGACGCCGTGCAGCAGGCCAATTCCGGGCACCCCGGCGCGCCGATGGGCATGGCCGATATCGCCGTCGCGTTGTGGTCCCGCCACCTGAAGCACAACCCGGGCAACCCGCACTGGGCAGACCGCGACCGCTTCGTGCTGAGCAACGGCCACGGTTCGATGCTGATCTACGCACTGCTGCACCTGACCGGCTACGACCTGCCGATGAGCGAGTTGCGCAACTTCCGCCAGTTGCACAGCAAGACCCCGGGCCACCCGGAAGTCGGCGTGACGCCGGGCGTCGAAACCACGACCGGTCCGCTCGGCCAGGGCATCTCCAACGCCGTGGGAATGGCGCTCGCCGAGAAGTTGCTGGCGGCCGAATTCAACCGGCCCGGCCACGCCATCGTTGACCACCACACCTATGCTTTCCTCGGCGACGGCTGCCTGATGGAAGGCATCAGCCACGAAGCCTGCGCGCTGGCGGGTGCCTGGCGCCTGAACAAGCTGATCGCGCTGTACGACGACAACGGCATCAGCATCGATGGCCCGGTCAAGCCATGGTTCATCGACGACACGCCGAAGCGCTTCGAGGCATATGGCTGGAACGTCATCGCCAACGTCAACGGCCACGATGTCGAGGCGGTCGATGCCGCGATCGCGAAGGCCAGGCGCTCCGACAAGCCGACGCTGATCTGCTGCAAGACCACGATCGGCCAGGGATCGCCCAACCGGGCCGGGACCGCCAAGGCGCACGGCGAGGCACTGGGTGCCGAAGAAATCAAGCTGACGCGCGAAGCGCTGGGCTGGACGCACGAGCCGTTCGTGATCCCCGAGGCCGTCTACGAGCAGTGGGATGCGCGCCACAGCGGCCTGGCCGCCGAATCGCAATGGGTGGACGCCTTCGAAGCCTACGGCAAGGCCTACCCGGAGCTGGCACTCGACTACGTGCGCCGCGTCGAGGGTCATTTGCCGAAGAACTTCGCGCAGGTGGCGGTCGATGCCGCGCTGGCCGCGCACACGAAGGCCGAAACCGTGGCCAGCCGCAAGGCCAGCCAGATCGCGCTCGAAGCGTTCACCAAGGCGATGCCCGAGCTGCTCGGCGGCAGCGCCGACCTGACCGGTTCGGTGTTCACCAACACCAGCAGCGCGCCCGCGCTGCGCTTCGGCGATGACGGCGCGAGCAACGGCGGACGCCACATCAACTACGGCGTGCGCGAGTTCGGGATGGCGGCCGTGATGAACGGCGTCGCGCTGCACGGCGGCTTCATTCCTTATGGCGGCACCTTCCTGACCTTCAGCGACTACAGCCGCAATGCGGTCCGCATGGCCGCGTTGATGAAGCTGCGCGTGGTGCATGTCTTCACGCACGACAGCATCGGACTCGGCGAGGACGGCCCGACCCATCAGTCGATCGAGCACGTTGCTTCGCTGCGACTGATCCCCGGCCTCGATGTCTGGCGTCCCGCCGACACCGCCGAGACCGCGATCGCCTGGGCCTGCGCGCTGCAGAGCAGCCAGCGGCCGACTGCACTGATCCTGTCGCGCCACAACCTGCCGTACGCGCCGAAGAGCGGCCTCGACGACATCTCGAAAGGCGCCTACGTGCTGGCGGAGCCGAGCGAGGTCGGGCTGAAGAAGAAGGCCCAGGCGGTGATCATCGCGACCGGCTCCGAAGTGAGTCTGGCGCTGCACGCGCAGCAGTTGCTTGCGCAGCAGAAGGTCGCGGTACGCGTGGTCTCGATGCCGTCGACCTCGGTGTTCGACCGCCAGAGCAGTGCCTACAAGACCAGCGTGCTGCCGGCCGGCTTGCCGCGCATCGCGGTCGAGATGGGTGTGACCGACGGCTGGTGGAAGTATGGCTGCGCCGCGGTGGTTGGCATCGACACCTATGGCGAATCGGCGCCGGCACCGGTGCTGTTCAAGCACTTCGGCTTCACCGCCGAGAACGTCGTGGCCACCGTCCTGCGCGCGATCGCTCGATGAAGGCGCTCGCCGTTTCCCTCGCCGTTGCGCTGTCTGCGTTCGGCCCTGGTTTTGACGCTTGCGCGCAGACGATGCTGCAGATCCGCGTGCTGCCGTTCAAGCCGAAGGCGGGCGAGACCGCGACGCTGGCGGGCCGATTCGGTCCGGGAGCGGCTGCTCCGAACTGCAATGTCCGGGTGGACTTCGGCGACGACACTCCGCCTCAGGACGTGCTCATCAAGGACGCGACCGACCTGCCGTTGATGCTCGCGCATGTGTTCGCGCAGGGCGGCGACTACGTGGTTTCAGTGCAACCGGTGCCCAACGGCAAGGTGCCCGCTTGCGGCGGCGGAAATCACAGCACCCTGATTGAAGTGCAGGCGCCTTGATCCCCGGCAACGCCGCCTTGACAGCCCCGAATTCAAAACCCAGAAAAGACAGGACTCTCCCATGACCATCAAGATCGGTATCAACGGCTTCGGCCGCATCGGGCGCATGGTGTTTCGTGCCGCCGTTCAGAATTTCGCAGAGATCGAGATCGTCGGTATCAACGATCTGCTGGAGCCCGACTACCTGGCCTACATGCTGCAGTACGACTCGGTGCACGGGCGCTTCAAGGGCACGGTCGCTGTCGAAGGCAGCACGCTCATCGTCAACGGCAGGAAGATCCGCCTGACCGCGGTCAAGGATCCGGCCGAACTGAAGTGGAACGAGATCGGCGCAGACATCGTGGTCGAAGCGACCGGTTTGTTCCTCACCAAGGAAACGGGTGCGAAGCATCTCGCTGCCGGCGCGAAGAAGGTGATCTTCTCGGCACCTTCGAAGGACGACACCCCGATGTTTGTCTACGGCGTCAATCACGACTCCTACAAGGGTGAGGCGATCATCTCGAACGCCTCGTGCACCACCAACTGCCTGGCACCCGTGGCCAAGGTGCTGAACGACAAGTGGGGCATCAAGCGCGGCCTGATGACGACCGTGCATGCTGCCACCGCCACGCAGAAGACTGTCGACGGCCCGTCGAACAAGGACTGGCGCGGTGGCCGCGGCATCCTGGAGAACATCATTCCGTCGAGCACCGGCGCGGCCAAGGCGGTCGGCGTGGTGATCCCCTCGCTGAACAAGAAGCTCACCGGCATGGCGTTCCGGGTGCCGACGTCGGACATGTCGGTCGTCGACCTGACCGTCGAGCTGAGCAAGGAAGCCAGCTACAAGGAAATCTGCGCCGAGATGAAGGCGCAATCCGAAGGTGCGATGAAGGGCGTGCTCGGCTACACCGAGGACAAGGTGGTCTCGACCGATTTCCGTGGCGAGCCGATGACCTCGGTGTTCGATGCCGACGCCGGTCTGGCGCTCGACAGCACCTTCGTCAAGGTTGTGGCCTGGTACGACAACGAGTGGGGCTATTCGAACAAGGTGCTCGAGATGGTTCGTGTCGTCGCGAAGTGACTTTCGCCGCGTAACAGAAACGGCCCCGATCGGGGCCGTTTTTCATGCAACTTGCGCCCGTCGGGCCCCTAAACTCGCGCCGATGCATCGTGTCATGTTCGTGCTGATTGCGTCCGTGTTTGGTCTGGCGGCCTGCGCCGAGGAACGCCAGTTTCCTTCTGCCGGCGCAATCGATGGTTTGCGCGTGCTCGTGCGACTGGCGCCGCCCGCGACGTCCGGCGGCGCGCCCGACGAACGACCTCCCTCGATCGAGCGGCGGGCCGCTGCAAGTTCCGGAGTTCCGGTGCATTACCTGGCCGCCAGCGGTTCACAGTGGCACGCGTTGATGCTGCTTTGCTCTCCCGCCGATTGCGATGCCGCGCTCCAAAGGCTGGCTGCTGACCACGCCAACTTCTCGACCGTGCAGCGCGATGAGCTTCGACGTCGCTGACCCCTCATCAACCGGAAATTCTCACCATGCGACTCCTGACTTCAATTCCACACGCGGTGCGCTCGCTGGCCGCATTGGCGGCCGCAGGGCTGCCTGTCGCCTTGATGTTGCTCGGCACGGTCGCCTCCGCAGCCGCTCCGGAACCGGTGGCCCGTGTGATCGTCAAGTTCAAGGCGGGTGCTGATTCGACGTTGGCGAGCGCGACAGCGGCAGAACAACTGTCTGCTCGCGTGCAGGGCGTCGTTCATCGGCTGGGCGTGCCCACGCGTGCCGGCATCGGCATCGCCGACCGCACCCAACTGCTGACGGCGACTGGCCTGAGTTCGCTTCAGCTCGCCGCCCGCCTGGCGCAGGACAGTGCGGTTGAATATGCCGTGCCCGACGAACTGCGTCACCGCGCTGCGGCACCGAACGACCCGCGCTATGCGTCAGGCCTGGGCGCGCCGGGACCGGCGGTCGGCCAGTGGTACCTGCGTGCTCCGGCCGGGGCGGTGAAATCGTCGGTGGACATCGAGGGCGCCTGGAGCACCGTCACCGCCGCTTCCGGCACCGTCGTCGTGGCGGTTCTGGACACCGGCATCCGCTACGACCATCCCGATCTGAAGCGTGTGGCGGACGGAGGAAACTTGCTTGAGGGCTACGACTTCGTCACGAACAGCTTCATCGATAACGACGCGACCCCTGGCCGTGACGGTGATCCGTCCGATCCCGGCGACTGGGTGTCGGCCGCCGATGTGGCCAGCGTGGCCAACACGGTCGGTTGCAGGACCTCGGACATCGAGGACAGCTCCTGGCATGGCACTGAAACGGCTGGCCTGATCGGTGCGCTCACCAACAACGCCCTCGGCATGGCCGGTCTGACGGGCCCCAACCGGGTGCTGCGGATCCTGCCGGTGCGCGTGCTCGGCAAGTGCGGTGGCTTCGATTCGGACATCATCGCGGCAATGCGCTGGGCAGCCGGCCTGAGCGTGCCGGGAGTGCCTGCCAACCCGACCCCGGCTCGCGTCATCAATCTGAGCCTCGGCGGCACCGGCGCCTGCAGCGCGGCCTACCAGGACGCGGTGCGCGAGATCAATCAGGCCGGAGTCGTCGTGGTGGCTGCGGCAGGCAACACGTCCGGACACGCCGTCAACACGCCTGCCAATTGCGCTGGCGTGATCGGCGTCGGTGGTCTGCGCCACACCGGCTCGAAGGTCGGCTTCTCCGATCTCGGCCCGGAGATCGCCATCAGTGCGCCGGGCGGCAATTGCGTCAATCTGACTGGTGATTGCCTCTATCCCTTGCTGACAACGAGCAATGCCGGAGTCACCACGCCGGTGCCATCGAGCGAGGTCTACACCGATGCATCCAACCCGACGATCGGCACCAGTTTCTCGGCGCCGCTGGTGGCCGGTACCGCTGGGTTGATGCTGGTCGCCCAGCCCGGGCTGAAGCCAGACGATGTGCGCAGCCTGCTTCGCCGCTCGTCGAGACCGTTCCCCACGTCGGGTGACGTGCCAGGCGTGCCGGTGTGCGAGGCGCCGAAGACCGACGGTGCAGGCGTTCCGATCGATCAGCTGGAGTGCTACTGCACCACATCCACCTGCGGAGCCGGCATGCTCGACGCCAGTGCAGCCGTTGCGCTGGCGAAAGCCGATGACGGCAAGGGTGGCGGCGGCGGCGCCCTCGGTTTCGGCTGGCTGCTCGCGCTGGGCGCTGCGATCCGGGCGGTGGCGGTCACCCGCGCGAAGGCCTGATCAGAGCCGACCCGGCCGCGCAGCCGGGCGATCAGCGCGGTGCGCAGGGCACGAACGCGTGGAGCAGCGTGTCGACTGGCAGCGACTCCAGCAAGGCGGCTTCTTCCGGCGTTGCCGCGTCGACACGGAGGCGATACGCGGCGGAGGCCGCGCTCGGTGCGCCGGGCAGTTCCGCACCGACCCGGGCCCAGCGCCGTGCCAGCGCACTGGCGGCTGGGCTGGCTGTCAGTGCGGCCTCTGCGGCGGTCACCTCGGCAAAGTTGAACGGGCCGGCCTCGAGGCAACGGTTCGCTGTTGCTGTCGATGCACTGGCCGATGCGGTTTCCGTGGCAGACGCATCGGCATCGGCTGAGGAAGCCGCTCGAGGCGCCGATGTCGCGGCACTTCCTGGCTTCAGCAGCCGAACCGCTTCGGGATGAACCTGTTGTTGCGCGTGCCGGTCTGGCTCCCTTTCGGCGCGGACCGCCTCGCCTCGTGTCAACGCAAAGAACGCGAGGTTGGCCAGCAGCAGCGCCAGCACCAGCCATCTCAGCACGGGCGGCCCACGGCGGGTTTCAGGCGCACGCTGACTTCTCCTGCGATCACCTCTCGCAGCTCGTCGAGGACCCGCACGCGCAGCGCGCCGTTGCCGGAAACGCCTTCGGCGACGCCCTGCAAGCCGGTCGCCGCACGCGCCGGATCGGACGGGCTCGCCCCTGCCTGGACTGCGCAGCCGCGCAGCACATCACGCGCTGCGAAGCGATCAGCGAACGCTGCGAAACCTTCGCGCTCGAAACGCTGCAACGCCTCGACCAGCGGCAACGCGACACGCGCCAGTACCTGCGGCGCCGTGACCTCCGGATCGATCTCATGGAGGCACGCGAAGCCGCTTGTGACCTGGGCCTGATCGATGGACATCGGCAGCACATTCAGTCCTACGCCGATGACGGCCAGGCGCAGGGAGCCCGCCGGCACCGTCTCGATCAGCAGCCCGCCGAGCTTGCGCCCGCTGTCGGCGGTGCCGCTGGGCGGCATCAGCCACAGGTCGTTGGGCCACTTGATGCCGATCCAGGGGGCGGTGGATGGCCGGGGGGCGATGGCCTGCCGGCCGTTGCATCCTCTCGGGTCCAGCGCATCGGCCAGCGCGACACCGACCGCCAGCGAGAAGCCCGACCAGTCGACCGGCGCCAGCGGAACCGCCAGCGAGAAGGTCAGCGACGCGCCCGCCTCCGATTGCCACACGCGTCCCTGGCGACCGCGACCCTCGGTCTGGTGTTCCGCCACCAGCAGGCAGGGCTGGTGATCGGCCGTTCGTCGGCCGAAGGCGAGGCTTTCGGTGCTCCGTCGCACCTGGGCCAGATCGCCCTCGCTCGACAGACGGCTGGCGACGCGGGCGCGTTCGAGCAGGGCGGTGTTGGTCGACGCGATCTGCGACACCACTTCGACGCTGAGGTTCGGCAGCTTGGGCGCGAGCTGGTGGTAAAGCTGCTCCACGTTCCACTGGAGACCGCTCTCGGAATTCATGGTCGGGGAGTTGTTCATCGCGCTTTCGGTGCCAGCATCGTCCCACGGCAGGTGCGGCTGCCGCAATGGCAGGCGTACTGCTTCTTCAGCTTGGCGGTCTGCCGCTCGTCGAGCACCAGGCCGTAGTCATAGAACAGTTCATCGCCGGGCTTCAGCGCGCGCAGGGCGCGAATGAACACCCGTCCATCGACCTCGTCCGCCTGGCAGTTGGGTGTGCAGGCGTGGTTGATCCAGCGCGAGCTGTTGCCCCCGTGCTTGGCGTCGATCACCCAACCGCCGTCGAGGCTGAAGTAGAAGGTATGGTTGGGGTCGTTCGGATCGTGGGGGTGGCGGCGAAGGGCCTCCGGCCAATCGATGACTTCGCCCGTGTATTCGATGATCGATTCGTCGCGGCCAATGGGTGCAACCGCGAAAACGCCTTTGCCGTGAACACGGCTGCGACGGACCTGGATACGCCGGCCTGATGAACGATGGACAGACTTTCTCGCGGTCACTTGCGTCATCGACTTCTTTGGGTACATTGAAATTGTGGGCGCGCGGATGCGTGTGCCCGTGCGCATGCGCGCGAGGTGCCGAATTGTAGAGACGTGTGCCTCCGACCAGAAGAGGCACTTGCCAGAGCCTCCGCCAAAGTGAAGCCTTCCATGAAAGAAACATGACCAAGACCTTGATCATTGCCGAGAAGCCCAGCGTCGCGCAGGACATCGTGCGCGCGCTCACTCCTGTCGCAGGCAAATTCGACAAGCAGGCCGACCACTTCGAGAACGATCGATACGTGGTCACCTCGGCCGTCGGCCATCTGGTGGAGATCAAGGCACCGGAGGAGTACGACGTCAAGCGCGGCAAGTGGAGCTTCAACAACCTGCCGGTGATCCCGCCGCACTTCGATCTGGCGCCGATCGACAAGGCCAAGTCGCGGCTGACGGCGGTCGTCAAGCTGGTCAAGCGCAAGGACGTGACCGCGCTGATCAACGCCTGCGACGCGGGCCGCGAGGGCGAGCTGATCTTCCGGCTTATCGTGCAATACGCCGGCAGCGAGAAGAAGCCCATCGACAAGCCGATCCAGCGCTTGTGGCTGCAAAGCATGACGCCGCAGGCCATCCGCGACGGTTTCGACAAGCTGCGTGGCGACTCCGAGATGCAGGGCCTGAGCGACGCGGCGCGCAGCCGCAGCGAGGCCGACTGGCTGGTCGGCATCAACGGCACTCGCGCGATGACGGCGTTCAATTCGCGCGACGGCGGCTTCTTCCTGACCACCGTGGGCCGGGTGCAGACGCCGACGCTCAGCGTCGTCGTCGAGCGCGAGGAGAAGATCCGCAAGCACGTGTCGCGGCCCTACTGGGAGATCAAGGCCACGTTCTCGGCGGTCGCCGGCGAATACGACGGCAAGTGGTTCGACCCCAGGTGGAAGAAGAACCCGGACGACCCCGAGCTTCGCAACGACCGGCTCTGGAACGAGGCCGATGCGCAGGCCATCGCGCAGGCGGTGCGCAATCAACCCGCCTCGGTCACCGAAGAAGCCAAGCCCAGCACGCAGAGCGCGCCGGGCCTGTACGACCTGACCTCCCTGCAGCGCGAAGCCAACTCGCGCTTCGGCTTCAGCGCGAAGACCACGTTGAGCATCGCGCAGGCGCTGTACGAGAAGCACAAGGTGCTGACCTACCCGCGGACCGACAGCAAGGCGCTGCCCGAGGATTACGTGCCTGTGGTGAAGGAAACGATGGCGATGCTGGCCGGCGAGGAGTTGCCCGGCCCGCTTCGGCCGCTGTCGGGCCACGCGAGCAAGGCGCTCAAGGAGGGCTATGTGAAGCCCAACAAGCGCATCTTCGACAACGCGAAGGTGTCGGACCACTTCGCGATCATCCCGACGCTGCAGGCACCGAAGAGCCTGACCGAGATCGAGGCCAAGCTCTATGACATGGTGGTCAAGCGATTCCTCGCGGTCTTCTATCCGCCGGCCGAGTTCATGGTCACCACCCGCATCTCGACCGTGCAGGCGGCGGGCAAGGACTTCAGCTTCCAGACCAACGGCAAGGTGATGGTCAAGCCGGGCTGGCTGGCGGTTTACGGACGCGAGGCGCAGGAAGACGACGCCAACCTAGTGGCGGTGGCGCCGGGCGAAGTGGTCCGCACCGAGAACGTCGACGTCAACGCGCTGAAGACCAAGCCGCCGGCGCGCTACACCGAGGCGACGCTGCTGAGCGCGATGGAAGGCGCCGGCAAGCTGATCGACGACGACGAACTGCGCGAGGCGATGGCCGAGAAGGGGCTGGGCACGCCAGCCACCCGCGCTCAGACGATCGAAGGGCTGATCCTCGAGAAGTACATGGTGCGTGAAGGACGCGAGCTGATTCCGACCGCCAAGGCCTTCCAGCTGATGACTCTGCTTCGCGGCTTGCAGGTCGAGGAACTGACCCAGCCCGAACTGACCGGCAACTGGGAGTACCAGCTTGCGCAGATGGAGCATGGCAAGCTCAGCCGCGATGCCTTCATGGCCGAGATCGCGGTGATGACTCAGCGCATCGTCGCCAAGGCCAAGGAATACGACCGCGACACCATCCCCGGCGACTACGCGACGCTCTCCGTGCCGTGTCCGAACTGCGGCGGCGTGATCAAGGAGAACTACCGGCGCTACACCTGCGTCGGCAAGAACGGCGCGGTGCCCCTGGAGGGCGCCGAGGGGCCGGGCTGCGGCTTCAGCATCAGCAAGATCCCGGGCAGTCGCAGCTTCGAGTTGCCCGAGGTCGAGGCCTTCATCGCGAACAAGAAGATCGGCCCGCTGGAAGGGTTCCGCTCGAAGGCCGGCTGGCCGTTCACCGCCGAGATCAAGCTGGTCTACGACGACGAGATCAAGAACTGGAAGCTTGAGTTCGACTTCGGCGACGACGCGAAGGCCGAAGCCGGCGAGCCGGTCGACTTCTCCGAGCAGGAGTCTCTGGGCCATTGCCCGAAGGATCAGGGCAAGGTCTACGAGCACGGCACCAGCTACGTCTGCGAACACAGCGTGGGCGCCAACATCACCTGCGACTTCAAGAGCGGCAAGATCATCCTGCAGCAACCGGTGCCGCGCGAGCAGATGACCAAGCTGCTGCAGACCGGCAAGACCGACCTGCTGGAGAATTTCGTGTCGAACAAGACCCGGCGCAAGTTCAAGGCGCGGCTGTCGTTCGACGCCAAGGAAGGCAAGGTCAGCTTCGAGTTCGAGCCGCGGCCGGTCAAAGTGCCTGCGGCCAAGAAGTCTGCGGCGAAGAAGTCGGCGTAGTCCGGAGGGTCAGCCCTTCGCGATCAGCATCGAGCGGCCGACCGACTCGGCCACTTCGATGCCGTCCACACCCGCCGACATGATCCCGCCCGCGTAGCCCGCGCCTTCGCCGGCCGGGTAGAGGCCACGCACGTTCAGGCTCTGGTGATCTCGGCCACGCGTGATGCGCAGCGGCGACGAGGTGCGGGTCTCGACGCCGGTCAGCACCGCGTCGGGCATGTTGTAGCCCTTGATCTGCCGATCGAACGCCGGCAGCGCCTCGCGGATCGCGTCGATTGCATACGTCGGCAGGCTGCTGCGATCGCGCTGCCCCAGATCTGTCAGATGCACGCCCGGCTTGTACGAGGGCTCGACGTTGCCAAGCACGCGCGAGACCTGGCCGCGGATGAAATCAGCCACCAGTTGTCCTGGCGCCGCGTAGCTGCCGCCGCCCAGTTCGAACGCCCTCGATTCCCACTGGCGCTGGAACGCCATGCCGTCGAGCGGGCTCACCGGTCCGCTCGCCTGAACGTCCTGCCGGTAATCCTGCGGGTCGATGCCGACCACGATGCCGGCGTTGGCGTTGCGTTCGTTGCGCGAGTACTGGCTCATGCCGTTGGTGACCACGCGGTCGGTCTCCGACGTGGCAGCGACGACGGTGCCGCCCGGGCACATGCAGAAGCTGTAGACCGAGCGGCCGTTGCTCGCGTGGTGCACCAGCTTGTAGTCGGCTGCGCCCAGGATCGGGTTTCCCGCGTTCGGACCGTAACGCGCCCGGTCGATCAGGCCCTGCGGGTGCTCGATGCGAAATCCGATCGAGAACGGCTTGGCCTCCATGTGAACGCCACGCTCGTGCAGCATCGTGAAGGTGTCGCGCGCACTGTGGCCGAGGGCCAGAACCACGTGGTCGGCGTCGATCTGCTCGCCGCTGGCCAACGTCACGCCTCGGATCGAACGCGACCCTTTCGCGCCTTCGATGCGCACATCGCTCACCCGTTGCCCGAACCGAACGCTGCCGCCCAGCGCCTTGATCTCGGCGCGCATCTTCTCGACCACGCCGACAAGCCGGAAGGTACCGATGTGCGGCTTGCTGACCCAGAGGATTTCCTCCGGCGCGCCGGCCTTCACGAACTCGATCAGCACCTTGCGCGTCAGGTGGCGTGGGTCGCTGATCTGGCTCCACAGCTTGCCATCGCTGAAGGTGCCGGCGCCGCCCTCGCCGAACTGCACGTTCGACTCGGGATTCAGGATCCCCCTGCGCCACAGGCCCCAGGTGTCCTGCGTGCGCTCTCGCACTGGCCGGCCGCGCTCGAGCACGATCGGTCGCAGGCCCATCTGCGCCAGCACCAGCGCGGCAAAGATGCCGCATGGGCCGAATCCGATGACCAGTGGACGCAGTCCTCCGCTCGCTTGGAAATCGGCGGGGGCGTGGCCGAGCAATCGGTAGTGCATATCGGGCGTCGGGCGCACCTGCGCATCGTCAGATCGATGTGCCAGCACGTCGGCCTCGTTCTCGACCTCGCAGTCGATGGTGTAGGTCAGCACCACGGCCGTCTTCTTGCGCGCGTCGACGCCGCGCTTGAATACGGTGAGCTGCTTCAGCGCCGAATCGGCGATGCCGAGACGAGAGATGACGGCGGAACGCAATGCCTCGGCCGGGTGGCCGAGTGGCAAGCGCAGTTCGTTGATTCGCAACATGGGAGCGTGGGCGGTCTTTCCTGCCATTGTCGGTTCGACCGGGCCAGCCGAACATGCCGGGGCTCAGCCGCGTGACAGGAGCTTCTCTTCGGCGCGAGCCAGCGGCTCGGGCAGTCCGGAAAGCACCAGCGTGTCGCCGGCCGCAAGCACCAGTTGTTCATCCGGGCGAGTCACAGCGCCTGCGGCGCGGCGCACCGAAGCGACCGACACGCCGACCGCATGCAAGGCCTGGTCGCCCAGCGTCTGGCCGAGGCAGCCGCTGGCCGCTGGCAACGTGACGCTGTGCAGGCGCATGTTGCCAAGCTCGTCGAAGGTGTCGTCGTCGGCGCCGTGGAAGTAGCCGCGCAGCAGACCGTAGCGGGCATCGCGCTGATCCTGCACGACACGGATCACGCGGCGCATCGGTACGCCGACCAGCGCCAGCGCGTGGCTGGCCAGCATCAGCGAGCCCTCGATTGCCTCGGGCACGACCTCGGTCGCGCCTGCCGCCTGCAGGCGCTCGAGGTCGCTGTCGTCGATGGTGCGCACGATGACCGGCACCTTCGGCGCGTGCTCCTGCACCAGCCGCAGGATCTTCAGCGCCGAGGGCGTGTCGTGGTAACTGACGACCACCGCGCTGGCGCGCGCCAGCCCGGCGGCCATCAGGCTTTGCAGTCGCGCGGCGTCGCCGAACACGACGCTCTGCCCCGCTGCTGCGGCCTGCCGGACTCGATCGGGATCGAGGTCCAGGGCCATGTACGGGATGCGTTCGGCTTCCAGGATGCGCGCCAGGTTCTGCCCGCTGCGGCCGTAGCCGGCGATGATGACGTGCGCCTCGGTGTTGATGGCCCGCTTGGCGATCGTCGTCATCGCGACCGATTGCATCAGCCAGTCGCTGGCGCTCAGGCGCATGACGATGCGGTCGCTGTACGTGATCAGGAACGGTGAAGCCAGCATGCTGAGCACCATGCTGGCGAGCACCGGGCTGATCCACTGCGGTTCGATCAGATGCTGTTGCGCACCCAGCGTCAGCAGCACGAAGCCGAACTCGCCGGCCTGCGCCAGGTACAGGCCGGTGCGCAGCGCGACGCCCGACGGCGTCCCGAACAGTCGAGCCAGCACGGTCACGAGCACGAACTTGACCACCACCGGCAGCAGCGACAGCACCAGCACCAGCAGCCACTGGTCGAGCACCGGGTGCCAGTCGAGCTTCATTCCGATGGTGATGAAGAACAGTCCCAGCAACACGTCGTGGAACGGGCGGATGTCGGTCTCGACCTGGTGCTTGTATTCGGTCTCGGCGATCAGCATGCCGGCGACGAAGGCACCCAGCGCCAGTGACAGCCCGAAGTGCTCGGTCAGCCACGCGAGGCCGAGCGTCACCAGCAGCAGGTTGAGGACGAACAGTTCTTCGCTCTTGCGTCGCGCCACCAGCGTGAGCCACCAGCGCATCAGCTTCTGACCGCCAACCAGCAGCACGCCTAGCAGCACCGAAGCCTTCAGCGCCGCCCAGCCGAGCGCAACCATCATGTCGTGGCCGCTGTCGTCGAGCGCCGGGATCAGGACGAGCAGCGGCACCACGGCCAGATCCTGGAACAGCAGCACGCCAATGACGCGGCGGCCGTGCTCGCTCTCGAGTTCCAGGCGATCGGCCATCATCTTGACGACGATGGCGGTGCTCGACATCGCCATCGCCGAAGCCAGCACGATGGCACCTTGCCAAGACAGCTGCCATGGCCGCGAGGTGTGCGAGAACAGCCACGCCAGCACGAAGTGTCCGATCACCGTGCCGATGATGGTCAGCAGCACCTGGGCCAGACCGAGTCCGAAGACCAGCTTGCGCATGCTCTTCAGCTTGGGCAGGTTGAACTCGAGCCCGATCACGAACATCAGGAACACAACGCCGAACTCGGCGAGGTAGCGCACACCGGCCGAGTCCCTGGCAAGCGCAGTCGCGTTCGGGCCGATGATCACGCCGACCGCCAGGTAGCCCAGCATCGGCGGCAGTTTGGCCAGGCGGCACAACACCACGCCGGCGACCGCAGCGACGAGGTAGAGGAGGGTCAGCTCAAGGGTAGAGGCCATCGATTCTTTTGACCGGCGCGGATGTGACGTACGAGAGTGCGGCCGGGGCAAGCTGCGGCAGCGGCCTCCTAGAATGCGTCACTCTTCGTGGTTCGATCCTAATGGACGCCCCAGACCGCACCATGCCAGTCCACCCATCCGTCGACATCTCTGCGCCCGGCATCTTCGATGCGGCGCGGGCCTTGCGTCTCGCGCACGATACCTTCGACATCGAGGCACGGGCGTTGATCGGACTGAAGGCTCGACAGGGCGACAACTTCGCGCGTGCGGCCGAGGTCATGCTGCGCTGCACCGGACGCGTCGTCGTGATGGGCATGGGCAAGAGCGGCCATGTGGGCCGCAAGATCGCAGCGACGCTGGCGTCGACCGGCACGCCGGCGATGTTCGTGCACCCGGCCGAGGCCAGCCACGGCGACCTTGGGATGGTGACGCCGGGCGATGTGGTGCTTGCGATTTCCAATTCGGGCGAGAGTGACGAGATCGGTGCCCTGCTGCCCGCGCTGAAGCGTCTGGGCGTGACGTTGGTCAGCATGACAGGTCGGGCCGACTCTGTGCTGGCGCGTCACGCCGACATTGCGCTCGACTGCGGCGTCGATCAAGAGGCCTGCCCGCTCAACCTCGCGCCGACGGCCAGCACGACCGCGCAGATGGCGCTGGGCGATGCGCTTGCCGTCGCCCTGCTTGATGCACGGGGTTTCCGTGAAGCCGATTTCGCACGATCGCACCCGGGCGGAAGTCTCGGCCGCAAGCTGCTGATCCATGTGCGCGATCTGATGGTGTCGGGCGACGATGTGCCGTGCGTGGCGCCCGGCGCCAGCTTTGGCGAGTTGCTGCGCGAGATGACCGGCAAGGGGCTCGGCTTCACTGCGGTGGTCGATGCGGGGCAGCAGGTCCTGGGCATCTTCACCGATGGCGATCTGCGCCGCCTGATCGAGCGCGGAAAGGACCTGAGATCGCTGACCGCACGCGAGGTCATGCATGCCGGCCCGAAGGTGATCCGCGACGATGCGCTGGCGGTCGATGCTGCCGGCCTGATGGAGCAACATCGCGTGACTGGCGTGCTGGTGATTGGTGCCGACGGCCGCCTGGTGGGTGCGTTGAACCTGAATCAGTTGATGCGGGCGAAGGTGCTCTGATGGCGTCCGTCACTCATCGTGTGCCGCGTCCGCTGAATCCGGTGTTGTCGTTCGCGCCCGAGTTGCTGTTGTCGGCGCAGGGCATTCGCGCGGCTGTTTTCGACGTGGATGGCGTGCTCACCGACGGGAGTCTTTACATCGGTGAGCAGGGAGAGCAATTCAAGGCGTTCAACAGTCTCGACGGCCACGGACTCAAGCTGCTCGCGCAGGGTGGCATCACGCCGGTGGTGATCACCGGCCGCGATTCGCCGGCCGTGCGCCGACGCATCGCCGATCTCGGCATCGCGCATGCCATTTACGGTGCACGCGACAAGCTCGCTGCTGCGGCTCAGGTGATGGACGCGCTTCAACTCGACTGGGATGCGCTTGCGGTGATGGGTGACGATTGGCCCGACCTGCCACTGATGACGCGAGCTGCATTCGCCTGCGCTCCGGCGAACGCACATGCCGAGGTGCGTGCCGCAGCACACCATGTGACGCGTGCGACCGGCGGTGACGGCGCGGCGCGCGAATGCTGCGACCTGTTGCTGATGGCCTCTGGTCGCTATGCGGAGCTGTTGATGGGTCATCTGACCACGCTCGATCACGCGCCATGACGCGGCCATCGCACGGGTTGACGAGGTGGCCGCGTTGACCCTCGGAGATTCGACACTGTTGCCGGTTGACGAGCCTGCCGAGAGGCGCTTCGTGAGGCCCTGGTATCGGCGCCTGTTGAGCGGCGTGACGGCATATCTTCCGCTCGTGCTGATGGCACTGCTGGCGCTGGCCACCTGGTGGCTGGTCAGGAACACGCCGCTTTACCAGGGAGAGAAACCGGTGGTCGCGCCGCGTCATGTCCCCGATTACACGATGCGCCAGTTCACCGTGCAGCGGTTCGCCGTCGAGGGCAGCCTTCGGGTGCAGATCGAGGGCGATGAACTGCGCCACTATCCCGATACCGATACGCTTGAAATGGACAATGCCCGCATCCGCTCGATCGGTCCGGATGGGCACGTCACGCTGGCCACTGCCAAGCATGCGCTCTCGAATGGCGACGGTTCCGAGGTGCAGCTCACCGGTCAGGCACACGTTGTGCGCGAAGCCTATGCGTTGGGCGGCAGCGTCGAGGAGGCGGTCGACTTCAAGGGCGAGTTCCTGCACGCCTTTCTTCGAACCGAGCAGGTTCGATCGCACTTGCCTGTGACAATCACTCGGGGTGGCACCCAGTTGCAAGGCACCTCGATGAGCTACGACAACCTGTCCCGCGTGGCCCAGTTCAGCGGACGCGTGAGGGCGAGCTTCCTGCCCGCGTCGGCCCCGTCAATCTCAAAGGCACACGCATCCCCCGAAGCTACGACCGAACCGGCATCCAAGCCGGCAGAAAAATCCCTGCGCAAACCAGCGGGTACGGCCCATCGCTGACGCGTTGATCGCAGGCAGCCGGAGGGGTCGGAAATCGTGACAGCGCCGCTCGTCTACATCACCGGCGCCTCCAGCGGAATCGGGCTGGCCCTGGCCGAGCGATTTCAGCACGCCGGATACCGGTTGGCGCTGGTGGCCCGGCGTGCCCCGGAGATTTCGGCCTGGTCCCGGGCGCGAGGGCACGACACATCGAGATGTGGCGTTTACGCGGCCGATGTCCGTGACATCGACAGCATTACCGCAGCAGGTCGCGAGTGCATCGCCCGTCAAGGGCTTCCTGATGTGGTCATTGCCAACGCGGGCATCAGCATCGGCATGGACTCAGCCGAGTTCGGCGATCTGGAGGTGATGCGCGCCACTTACGAGACCAATAACCTTGGCTTGGCCGCGACGTTTCAACCCTTTGTCCGCGGGTTGTGCAACCGCCGCCGCGGCACGCTGGTCGGTATCGCCAGCGTTGCTGGCATCCGCGGTTTGCCCGGGCATGGAGCCTACTGTTCGAGCAAGGCGGCAGTCATCAGTTATTGCGAGAGCCTGCGAGGCGAATGCCGGCCCTTCGGTGTCAAGGTCGTCACGCTGAGTCCGGGTTATGTGGATACGCCGCTCACGCGCGAAAACCAATATCCGATGCCTTTTCTGATGCGGCCCGAAGCATTTGCCGAGCAAGCCTTTCATGCCATCGAACAGGGTGTGAGCCACCGGGTGATTCCGTGGCAGATGGGCGTCGTGGCTGCCGTTCTGGGCGTGTTGCCGAACGCATGGTTCGACCGCGCACTGGCAGGGCGTCCGCGCAAGCATCGTCAGAGGTGAAGCGCCGCTTGAAAGCAAAACGGCTGCACTTTGCAGGGCAGCCGTTTTGTCTTCAGCGACTGGATCGTTCCAACGCCACCTTCCGGTGAACGCTGTCGCAACGATCCCTGCTGATCTAGTCAGGTCTCAGTAGCCGCCGCGGTTCCCACCGCCACCACCGCCACCGTAGCCGCCACCGCCGCCGGAGCGACCGCCACCGCCACCGCCACCGTAGCCACCGCCACCGCCGGACCGACCACCACCGCCGCCACCGTAGCCACCGCCACCACCGGATCGGCCTGCGCCGCCACCGAAGCCGCCACCGCCACCACCGAAGCCACCACCGCCACCGCCGGAGCGACCGCCACCTCCGCCGAAGCCGCCTGGGCGTTCCTCACGGGGACGCGCCTCGTTGACGACCAGCGCACGACCGTCCATCTGCTGACCGTTCATACCGTTGATGGCCGACTGGGCCTCCGCATCGGAGCCCATTTCCACGAAGCCAAAGCCCTTGGATCGACCAGTCTCGCGGTCCATCATGACTTTCGCTGACGACACCGTGCCGAACTGAGCGAATGTTTGTTGCAGATCGTCGTCTCGTACGTTGTACGAAAGGTTACCGACGTAGAGTTTGTTGCCCATTGCGAGCGCCTTTCTTTCCAGAAAACACAGAATATCTGTGTAGCTTCAACCCATCCTGACCCATTCAAGCAAAGGCGCTGCTACTGAACACAGAATTTTCATTATCAATTAAGTGATCGATTTTCGGCAAAGGCTTCTCAAATCGCTTGTCAAGAAAGTGTTGTTTTGGAGATACCCCTGTCACACCCAGCCCGGCACAGATTGGAACGCATACCAAGTTAGTGGGTACTCATCCTCGGGGCTGCGCGCCACAATCGCCCATGGACATCTTCAAACCCCTGATCGCGTTGCTGGCGATCGTCAATCCGATCGGGGTCGTGCCGTTCTTCATTCATTTCACCCAGAATTTCACCCCGGAGCAGCGCCGAAGCACGATCCGGGTCAGCGCTTTCGCCGCCTTCGTGGTGATTGCCACCAGTGCGCTGGCTGGGTTGCAGATCATCCAGTTCTTCGGGATTTCCCTGGCTTCGTTCCAGGTTGGTGGCGGCTTGCTGCTGCTCACCTCAGCCGTTCAGATGCTGAATGCACAGCCTGCTGAAGCTCGCAAGGAAGACGTGACCGAAGGCTCCAGCAAGGCCGATGCAGGCGCCAGTATCGCGGTGGTGCCGCTGACCATTCCGCTGCTGACTGGTCCGGCCACCATCTCGACGATGGTCATCTACGCCGAGAAGTCCCGTCACTGGTGGCAGCTCGCGGTGCTCGTCGGCTACGGCGTTGTCGTCGCGCTCGCGACTTACGCCGTCTTCAGTGCCTCGGGGCGCATTGCCCGGGCACTGGGGCAGACCGGGATCGACATCATGACCCGGCTGATGGGGCTGATCCTCGCCGCGCTGGCGGTCGAGTTGCTCGCTGACGGTCTGCAGAAGCTTTTTCCCATCCTCGCCAATTCAATCTCCTGACGCATCGCCTCCCAATGAGCGAACCGACGAACCAAACGACCTACGACTACATCATCTGCGGCGCGGGCACTGCGGGCTGCCTGCTGGCGAACCGGCTCACTGCCGACCCGACGAAGCGTGTACTGCTGATCGAGGCTGGCGGCAACGACGACTACGCGTGGATCCACATTCCTGTCGGCTACCTGCGCTGCATCGGTAATCCGCGCACCGACTGGATGTTTCGGACCGACGCCGAGCCGGGCCTGAACGGCCGCGCGCTGCGATATCCGCGCGGCAAGGTACTGGGTGGCTGCAGCAGCATCAACGGCATGATCTACATGCGGGGTCAGGCGCGCGACTACGATGGCTGGGGCGCAGGAGATGGATTCGGCACGAACCCCGGATGGAGCTGGGCGGACTGCCTGCCGCATTTTCTGAAGCACGAGGATTTCCACAAGGGAGCCGATGCCTTCCACGCTGCGCCCGGGTTCGACCCGACCGGTCAGCGTCAGGGTGGCGAGTGGCGAGTCGAGCGGCAGCGCTTGCACTGGCCGATCCTCGACGCGTTCGCTCGGGCAGCGCAACAGGCGGGTCTTTCGTCCACCGACGACTTCAACCGAGGCAGCAACGAGGGCGTCGGCTATTTCGAGGTCAATCAGCGCAAGGGCCTGCGCTGGAACGCCACCAAGGGTTTCCTGCGGCCGATCGAGAATCGAGAAAACCTCCAGCTGTGGACCGGTGCGCACGTCTCGCGAGTGCTGCTTGAACCTGGTCCGAGCAACGGTTCGTGGGAAGGTCGCCCGCAAGCCGTCGGCGTCGAGGTGCTGCCGCGTGGCACCCGAGGCGACGCGAACCGCGGCGCGCCGATACAGGTGCGCGCTCGGATCGAGGTGATCCTGTGTGCTGGTGCGATCGGCACGCCGCATTTGCTGCAGCTCTCGGGCATCGGGCCTGCGGACCGACTGGCGCCTCTGGGCATCCCGGTCATGCGCGCCCTGTCGGGCGTGGGTGAAAATCTGCAGGACCACCTTCAGTTGCGTTCGGTCTACGCGGTCGAGGGCGCCCAGACGCTGAACACCCGATCGCGCTCGCTCTGGCGGAAGGCGCAGATGGCGATCGAGTACGCCCTGCGGCGTTCGGGTCCGCTCAGCATGGCGCCGTCGCAACTGGGGGCTTTCACACGCAGCGATCCCGGTCAACCGCACCCGAACATCGAATATCACGTGCAGCCGCTGTCGCTCGAGGCCTTCGGCGAGCCGTTGCACGAATTCGATGCGTTCACGGCCAGCGTGTGTCACCTGAATCCCTCCAGCCGTGGACGGGTGAGCCTGCGCAGCCCCGAATCGACCGATGCGCCAGGTATCCAGCCAAACTACCTCAGCACCAACGGCGATCGGCGAGTGGCGGCTGACGCCCTGCGGACCACCCGCCTCATCGTGGCTCAGCAGGCGCTGTCCGCATACCGACCGCGCGAGGTCAAACCCGGTGTGCAGTACCAGACCGACGAGGACCTGGGCCGGCTGGCTGGAGACATCGGCACGACGATCTTCCACCCGGTCGGAACGGCGAAGATGGGCCCAGCGAGCGATCCGCAGGCCGTGGTCGATGCCCGCCTGCGCGTGCACGGGGTGATCGGACTGCGCGTCGCCGATGCGAGCGTGATGCCGACGATCACCAGCGGAAACACCGCCGCGCCGACGCTGATGATTGCCGAGCGCGCATCGCAGTGGATTGTCGAACAGGCCCGCTACGCCTGATGCTTCCCGTGCTCAGGAGAGCAGCTGCTTGCGGGCGCGGTGCAGGCGCACGAAGAGGTTGTCTTCGCTGATGTCGAGCGTGCGGCAGACGATGTCGGTCGACTGGTCCTGCAGCACGCGCAGGTGCATCACGTCGCGCAGACCGGCCGGCAGTGCGTCGATGCGTGCCAGCGTCTGGGCCAGGAATTCGCGCTGTTCAGCCAACTCGTCAGGGCGCGGCTGCGGGCACTCGAAGGCCATCGTGCCGTGCGCCTCGCTCTCGCCGTCGTCGCCCATGCTGTCGTTGTCGTCGAGGCTGTCGAAGCCGGCGCGCTGGCGGACCAGATCGACGATCTTGTGCTTCAGGATGCCGGTCAGCCACGAGCGCAGCGCGGAGCGACCGGCGAACGAGGCCCGGCCGGACAGCACCGCCTCGAACACGTCGTGCACCACGTCCTCGGCCAGCATCGGATCGTGCAGCTTGCGCTGGGCGAAGCGCACCAGGTGGCTGCGGTGGGCGACCAGGTCGGCCCAGGCCACCGGGGTCGCGGTGAACGAAGCGATGTCGAAGGACGTGGCGGTGGGGGCGAGGGCAGTCTGCATGGTGGGCTCCGGATCGGTTGAATCGATGGAGTGACTTTGCCGCCCGCACCTCGCACCAGCCTCGCCGAACCTCACAACCACCTAACATTTGGATCTCGTGAGCCCCAGTCGCTGCGCTCCTGCCCGCAGGGGGGGCTCTGCCCGGATCAGGGCGTCCGGGCGCCGGGTCGGGTAAGAAGCTGGGGCGCGGCGCGACAATTCGCCCATGTCTGCCCAGATCCTCGTTGCCGAAGACCAGACCGATATCCGCGACCTGCTGGTGATGAACCTGCAACAGGCGGGATACGGGGTGACCGCTGTCGGCGACGGCGTGGCCGCACTGGCCAGCCAGAACGAGCAGGCCAGCGATCTGTTGATCCTCGATCTGATGATGCCGGGCTTGGACGGTCTGGAGGTTTGCAAGGCGCTGCGCAGTCGCGGTCGCAGCACACCGATCCTGATGCTGACGGCCAAGTCGACCGAACTCGACCGCGTCCTCGGTCTGGAGCTGGGCGCGGACGATTACCTGACCAAGCCGTTCTCGCTCGCCGAACTGCTGGCTCGCGTGAAAGCGCTGCTGCGACGGGCCGACCTGGTGCGCGCGGCGCAGACCGGCACCGGCGTGCCCGGGCAAGCCGCCAGCACGACGCTGCGCAACGGTGACCTCGAGATCCTGCCGGTCAAGCGCCAGGTGCGTGTGAGCGGCGCGCTGCTCGACTTCACCGCGCTGGAGTTCGATCTGCTTCTGCACTTCGCACAGCACCCCGGACACGTGTTCTCGCGCGGCCAACTGCTCAACGCGGTGTGGGGCTACACCCACGATGGCTACGAGCACACGGTGACCACGCACATCAACCGCCTGCGCGCCAAGCTCGAGGCCGACCCGATGCGTCCGCAGCTGATCCTGACCGTGCGCGGCGCGGGCTACAAGATGCGCGAGGCGCCGCTTTGAGTCGCGTGGCGCCGCGCCGCGCGGCGAGCCTTCATCAGCTGTTGGCGGACCGGCCTGCTGCATGAGCGTTCGCGTCAAGATCGCGCTGACGATCTTCATCACGGGTGCGCTGACGGCCCTGGGCGTGATCGCCACCGTGCTGTTCGCGTTCGACCGCTTCGAGCACGAAACGGCCTACTACCGCGCCAATGCGTTCCTGAAGCGGGTCGGCACCACCTACAACGGCATGCTTGACATGCAGGAGCGGCATCCGGAGGAGTTCGCCGTCTTCCTGCGCAGCCTGCTGTTCTTCGAGCCCAACAGTCAGCTCTATCTTCTGCGTGCCGACGGTTCGGTGATCGTGTCGAGCAGCTCGATTCCGCTGCCACCGAGCTACAAGGTGGCCCTGAAGCCAGTGATGGAGGCGATGGGTCCCACACCCATGCCCTACGTGATGGGCGACGACCCCGAACGTCCCGGCGCCGACAGTGGTGCGATCGTCGCCGCCCTGCCGCTGACCAGCGCGGTCATCCGTCCGGATCAGCCGATTGCAGGTTACCTTTACCTGGTGTGCCAGAAGCCGATTGCATCCGAGGGACGTGTGGAGGCGTTCCGCAGCACCTTTGCGCGACCGGCCCTGGCTTCGATCCTTGCGGTGGTGGCGCTGGCAACCCTGCTCACCGCGTGGATCACCGCCACCGTGACCCGGCCATTGCGGCGCCTCACCGACGCAGTCGCCACCGTGCAGCGCGATGGCCTGACGGCCGGCGCCACCACCGAAGCGATGCTGGCCCGCGCTCCAGACAGTTTCCAGTTCAACTCGGCAAGTGACGAGTTCGGACAGCTGGCGAGCGGATTTCGGGCGATGCTCTCAACGCTGCGTGCGCAGTGGGAGGCGCTGCGCCGCCTCGATCACTTTCGCCGCGAGGGTGTCAGCAACCTCTCGCACGACCTGCGCTCGCCGCTGACTGCCACCACAGCATGCCTTGAAACGCTGGACGCCCGCTGGGGTGCTGATTTGGCACGTGCCGCCGATCGGCAGCTGGTCGAAGTGGCCCTTCGCAATACGCGAAACGCGGCGCGGCTCGTGCAGTCGCTGGGCGATCTCGCGCAGCTCGACGAGCCCGAGTTCAAGCTGCATCCCGAGGTGCTCGACGCGGCCGAGGTGCTCGACGACATCGCACTGCGCTTCGCGGCACGCGCTGCGAAGCAGGGCGTCGAACTGGTGGCCGCGACGCCGGAGGCCGAGGCCCTGCCGACCGTGGTCGCTCTCGACATCGAACTGTTCGAGCGCGCGGTGGCCAACCTGATCGACAACGCACTGAAATTCTGTCCAGCCGGCGGCCGTATCACGCTGGCTGCGCGACGGGTGCCGCATGGGAGCGGCGCGGCCGCCGGTCCCAGGGTCGATGTCAGCGTCACCGACACCGGCAGGGGCATCCCGGCCGCCGACATCGCGCACCTATTCGATCGCTTCTATCAGAGCCGTCACAGCGTGGAGCCGGCTTCTTCCGAGGGCGGCAAGGGACTTGGCCTGGCGATCGTCAAGCGAATTGCCGAACTGCATGGCGGTGATGTGTCGGTTGCCAGCACACCGGGTGTCGGAACCCTCGTCACGTTGTCGCTTCCTGCTGGCTGAGATGCCAGAGATGGCACCCAGATGTCCTTTCGAATCGAGCGTGACCTCTACGCAACACCGCAGGGAAACCCCGTATGCCCCCCCTCGGAGTGCCCCCCTAGAGTCCGTTTTCTCGCGGAGCCTCCTTCATGGTGGCTTCCCAGTGCGGGGGTGATGAGGAGACATAACTAGCGGAGGGTGGCGTACTGCCTCACTGACGCATCGACAGTGCCGTATCAAGGGCCCATGTCAGAATCGAAAGGCGCCGGCACTCCCGGCGCCTTTTCGTTTTCTGGGGCCATTGCGCCCTGGCGCACCCTGGGTCTGCCCCGCCCGATGCTTGATACCGCCTTCCTGACGCTGGCTTCGTTGTTCGCTGGTTTCGTCGATGCCATCGTCGGTGGCGGCGGACTGGTGCTGGTGCCGGCGCTGTTCAGTGTGTACCCGGGCGCAACACCGGCCACCCTGTTCGGCACCAACAAGGGCGCTGCGGTGTGGGGCACCGCCTGGGCCACCGGGCAGTACGCCCGACACGTGCGTCTGCCTTGGGATGCGTTGCTGCCTGCTGCCGTGGCAGCGTTCATCGGTAGTTTCTTCGGCGCCTGGACCGTCACCATGGTCGAGCCGACCGGGTTGCGCCGAGCGCTGCCGGTCGTGTTGCTGGCCGTGCTGATCTACACGCTGGCCCGCAAGGATCTCGGGCGATTGCATGCGCCGCAGCTTCAAGGTCGCACGCAAGCGATGGTGGCCTGTGCGATCGGAGCGGTCATTGGCTTCTACGACGGGTTCTTCGGACCCGGCACCGGCAGCTTCTTTGTTTTCCTGTTCGTGCGTCTGCTGGGCTTCGATTTCCTGCACGCGAGTGCCAGCGCCAAGCTGCTCAACACCGCGACCAACGTGGCCGCCCTGATCCTCTTTGCCAGCAAGGGTCACGTCTGGTGGCAACTGGCGGGCGTGATGGCCCTTGCAAACGTCGTGGGCAGCCTCTTCGGCACCCGCCTTGCGTTGCGCCATGGTGCCGGCTTCGTGCGCGTCGTGTTCGTCTGCGTGGTGACAACGCTGATCGCGAAGACCGCATGGGACGGCTATTTCGCCGCCGGTTGATCCCGGGCGCCCGGCCTGTGCTGGCCGACGAAATGAACGGTCCCAACCCGGTTGTTCGCCGCAACGTCAGGCGGGTGGATGCCTACGATCGGATGAACGTCAATCATCTGACTGGAAGATCATCATGCCTGTCGATCCCGAACTGCGAGCACTGAACATCGACATCCCGGCTCAGCCGGAATCGCTGGTGAAACTCTCCGTCCTGCTTGCCGCAGAAGAAGTGAACCTGCAGCATGTCAGCGCGTTGATCGAATCCGACATGGCTCTGGCTTCTGCGGTGTTGAAGGCGGTCAACTCGTCGCTGTATGGGCTGTCTGGCCGGGTGCAGAGCGTGCATCAGGCGATCACCTATCTTGGCACCCGAGAGGTGGCTGCCGTCACCTTCGAGATGGGTCTGCGGGCCGTCTTTCCGGGTGCGCCGGAGCTGGTACCAGTGTGGGAGCGCGCTGCGGTGCGCGGCCTGTTGATGGGACGCATTGGCGCCGCGATCGGCGTCGACCCGTGGGCCGCCCACTCAGCCGGACTGTTCGAGGAGTGCGGCAAGGCGGTGCTGTTCCGCCACGCGACGTCCCGCTACAAGCCACTGATGACAAATGCCGCAGACGACGAGGAGCTGGCTTTCCTGGAACACCAGGAATTCGGCGTCAGCCACGACGCACTGGGTGCGGCGCTCTGCGAAAGCTGGGGCCTTGCGCCGGCTGCGGTCCACAGCGTGCGGTTCCACGTGGTCGTCAACGCCACCCGGGAATTACCGGTCCAGTTGCAGCGCCGTTCGATCTGCGTGCTGTCGGCGGTCGCTCATGCACTCATGACCGACCCGCAGACGCTCGAAGATGTCGTCAATGCAGTCGCCCCGCAGGCGCAACTCGAGCCGGCGCTCGTGCTGCGTGGCGCAAGGCGAGTGCAGGCCCAGATCGAGAACGCCGTGGAAAGCGAGGCATGAACGAAGCTCGTGTCCGGCCGTCGCAGTCGCACTGGTTGTGGCGTTCCTGAACTGCGGACAGAAGAACGGTGGGCGCTTCGGAATTTTTCTCAGGTCACGGGCCTCGACTTGGCTCGCGGGTGCTGGCCGAATCGACGCTGGCACGCCGGTCGAACGAGCCCGAAACCCACGGCCGCCGACCACCGGTCTTGCAGCACAGCCGTGGTCCGATCCAGTTGTCGCTGTTCGACAACCTCGAACAGCGCACCCGCCCGATCGATGCACCCGACGCTGACTCGATCCCAGGCGCGCTGGCGGTCGAACCGCTCTGCGAATCGTCCCGTCCTGCCGACTGACACCGCCCGCGCACGCGGGTCATGCGACAACGGCTTCGTCCCTGCGGCTGTCGCCGCGGTTGTCCTTCCACGCGACGCCGACCTTGTCGCCGAGCCTTGCGTTCTTCAGCCTGAACTGCAGGAACGGGTTCGCCGACACGCCCGGCCCCCACTGTGCGGTCAGCACGGGTTGTCCGTTCAGCGTGGCGGTCAGTTCGGTGATGTGCCAGGCCGGGATCGCCGCGCCGGACGCATCCCTGCGCTGCCCGCTCTCCATCGCGTGCGACATCAACACGCGCACCACGGCGCCGTCGCCCTGGACGGCGGCGCGAATCCGGCTGGGTTGTCCCATCGACGTCTCCGTCAGTCGCCGCAGCCGCCGAGCGTGACCTTCACGCCCTTGACGCTGTAGAGCACCCGGCCATCGGCCAGCACCGCCACCGCATAGACGTTGGAGCTTTCGGCCATCTTGATGCGCAGCGCGACGTTCGCGTCGATGGCATCGGAAATGTCGAAAACCGCGAGCAGCACCGTTGGGTTCTTCTCGACCAGCAGCGCGAGGCGCTGTGCGCCCGGCAGCGCGGTCGACATGCCGACCGGAACCGCCGCTCCGTTGTCGGCCAGATCGGGGATGGTCAATATCACCTCGTCGCTCAAGGTCGGCCGGGTGCCACCCAGTGCCGCCAGAATCGTCTCGAGGTCGTGAGCGCCGAACGCCGCCGCATTCCACGCGGCGGGCATTGGTTGTGCAGCCGCGATATTCGGCAGCAGCCCGGCGCCGACCAGCCAGCCAGCCACTGCAAGGCTTTGCTTGATCGCGTCGCGGCGCAAGGCGGAGATGTGTGCGTTCATCTTCATCCCGTCTCAGGCGACCGCACGGTAGCCACGCGGTATGGCCCCGATCAGTCGCTTGGTGTACTCCTGCTGCGGCGCATCGAGGATCCGCGCGACGCTGGCCTGCTCGACCACCTCGCCGTCCTTCATCACCAGCACCTCGTCGGCCATGAAGCGCACCACCGCGAGGTCGTGGCTGATGAAGACGTAGGCGAGGCCCAGTTCGTCCTGCAGGTCCTTCAGCAGGTTCAGCACCTGCGCCTGCACGCTGACGTCGAGCGCACTGACCGCCTCGTCGAGCACCAGCACCTCGGGGCTCAGCGTGAGGCAGCGCGCGATCGCGATGCGCTGACGCTGGCCGCCGGAGAACTCGTGCGGGTAGCGCACCATCGCGGATTCATCGAGGCCCACCCTGAGGAGCAGCGCGCGGGCGCGCGCTCCACGATCGTCCAGCCCGGAGCCGATGCCGTGGATCGCCATCGGCTCGACCAGCGTCTGGGCGATCGTGAAGCGCGGATTCAGACTCGCGTACGGATTCTGGAAAACGACCTGCAAGCGCCGACGCATCGGCAGCAGTTGGCCTTTCGTCAGCGCCAGCAAATCCTGCCCGTCGAAACGCACCTCGCCGCCGACCGGCCCGCCGCTGGATTCGTGCAACCGCAGCAGCGCCAGGCCCATCGTCGTCTTGCCCGAGCCCGATTCGCCGACCACGCCCAACGTGTGGCCGCGTCGCAACTGGAAGGTGACCCCGCGATCCTCGCGGCCGACCGCCTTGAACTCCCTCCGGCCGAACAGGCCGTGCGGTATCCAGAAGCTCTTGGTCAGCGCGCGGGCTTCGAGGATCACCGGCGCGTCCGGGTCCTTCGCCACGGCGTCGGGAAGCCTCTTCGCCGAGGCGCCGCCCTGCGCCGCGATGTGCTCGTCGATCACCATCAGCCGCGGCCCGGTCCGCGCCAGCGTCGGCCGGCAGGCCAGCAGCGCGCGGGTGTAAGCATCCTGCGGGTTCGCGAAGATGTCGGCCACCGGGCCGCACTCGCGCACCGTCCCCTGGCGCATCACGACCACCTGATCGGCGATCTCACCGACCACGCCGAGGTCGTGGCTGATGAACAGCATGCTCATCCGGCGCTGTGCCTTCACGCCGGCAAGGAGCTCCATGATCTGCCGCTGGATCGTCACGTCGAGCGCGGTCGTCGGCTCGTCGGCGATCAGCAGCTTCGGTTCGCACGACAGCGCCATTGCGATCATCACCCGCTGTTGCTGGCCGCCCGAGAGCTCGTGCGGGTAGGCGCCGAGCCGGCGCTTCGGCTCGGGCAGGCCGACCTCGGCGAGCAGCGCTCCGGCCCGCGCCATCGCCTGCCGGGGACTCAGCCCCAGGTGCTTGATCAGC
Source organism: Rhizobacter sp. (assembly GCA_046154125.1). Classification (GTDB taxonomy): domain Bacteria; phylum Pseudomonadota; class Gammaproteobacteria; order Burkholderiales; family Burkholderiaceae_C; genus PBB1. The sequence continues at coordinate 47,006 of JBJXEJ010000166.1, forward strand.
GGCTCGCACAACTGCGCACCGACAGTGAACACCGGGTTCAGCGACGACATCGGGTCCTGGAAGACGCAGGCGATGTCCTTGCCGCGCAGCGCCTGCAACTCGCGCCGCGTGGCGGCCAGCAGGTCGCGACCCTGGAATGTGATCGCGCCCTGCCGCTCGGCGTTGTCGGGCAGCAGGTTCAGGATCGCCATCGCGGTGACGCTCTTGCCCGAGCCCGACTCGCCGACCAGCGCGACGGTGGTGTTCTCGGGGATGTCGAAGCCGACGCCTGTGCCATCGCGCCCGACGGCCTGCGTGCGCTGCACGACGCCGCCTTGCTTGCCGGTGCGGAACGACACGCGAAGATCGCGCAGGCTCAACAGCACCGGTGCTGCGTCCTTCATTCGAGCCCCCGCAGCTTCGGATCGAGCGCATCCCTCAGCGCATCGGTGAACAGCGAGAACGCGGTGACAAACACCGCCATGAACGCCGTCGCGGTGGCGAGCTGCCACCAGCAGCCGAGCAGTAATTCGACCTGCGATTCGGCCAGCATCGTGCCCCACGACACTTGGTCGATCGACACGCCGAGGCCCAGGTAGCTGAGGATCACCTCGGCCTTGATGAAGCCCACCGTCAGGATCGACAACTGCACCAGCACCACGTGACTGACGTTGGGCAGGATGTGCCGGAACATCCGCGACGACACGCTGGCGCCGATGGCCTCGGCTGCACGCACGTAGTCGCGCACCGCGTGCTTCAGGAACTCGGCCCGCACCAGCCGGTAGATGCCGGTCCAGCCGGTCAACCCGAGGATCAGCACCACCGTGCTGGTGCCCCGACCGAACACTGCCGCGAATGCGAAGATCAGCAGGATGCCCGGGATCGAGGTGAACACGTTGTAGACCCACTCGAGCAGGTCGCCGATGCGCCCGCCGAGAAAACCGCTGACCGCCCCCAGCGCGGTGCCGATCGTGGTGGCCAGAAGGGCGGCAAGCACGCCGACGAAGATCGAGATCTCGGCGCCCTTGATGGCCTTCGCCAGCACGTCGCGGCCGAGCCGGTCTCCGCCGAGCGGCAACGTGTTGGCGCGGACCTCCTCGCCGACCTTCAGCTTCGAAGCCCGTTCAGCCCATTCGGCGTAGCGCGGCGCCAGCGGGTCAACCGCCGAGATGTCGACTGGCGGCCCCTTGCCCTGCTCGACCTGCGCGGCGGGCGGCGGCGGTGTCGGGCCGAGGAAGGTCGGGTTGGCATAGGGCACGCCCACCTCGCGCTGCCAGTGGCCGGCCACCAGACCCAGTGCCGACAACGCGATCAGCACCAGGAAGGCGATCACGATCGCCAGCGAAACCAGCCCGACGCGGTCGGTGCGAAAACGCCGCCAGGCCGACGACCAGACGCCTTCGGAGCGATCCGCAACGCGCGGCATCGCAGACGACGGCAGCACGGCGCTCATGTCAGTTGCTCCACCGCGCGTGG
>JBJXEJ010000167.1:0-91451 GCA_046154125.1 Rhizobacter sp.
CGGGCCTGCATCGGCCGGCCCCATCACAACCTTTCTTGACCAGCCGACCAGTCTCTCTGCACTCGAGTCCAACGGCAGCGCGATATTCGCGGATGATTTCGTGCCCGCTCACACAGGATGGCTTCACCACGCGATCTGGTGGGGCTCGCGGGCGCCAATCGACAGCCAATGGGTGATCGCGTTCTACGCGAACACGGCTGGCCAGCCCAGCGGCGACAACCCCGTCACAGACGCCTTGGTCACGTTCGAGTTTTCAGGCGACGATTCCTTCCAGGAATCCAACTACGGTCTCGGTCCCGATGCGGAGATATGGAGGTTCGTCATTGGGCTGCCGGAGGTGCTGGAACTGATCGCCGGAAACGAGTACTGGTTCAGCGTCACCAACCTGGCCCCCGGCTGGAAGTGGGCTGAGGCCGACAACGCTCCCACGGTCGGCACAGAGAACTTCAACGCCCATGTGACAGACCGCACCGAGTTGCCGGGTCCCGACTGCATTGCCGTCGGCAATCCCCCCCTCTGCTACGGGCCCTGGGTGGACACGCATGCCAATTTCGCGTTCCAGATCGTCGTTCCTGAGCCGAGCAGCGCGTTTCTTGCGGGCTTGGCCCTCGCGTTGCTGGCGTTTGCGCGTCGATCGAAATCGGGTTGCGCTGTCGAAATCAAGACTGGCTCGCTCCCTTGGCGCGCTTCCGGGAGAATGGGGCGGCAACCTCAGCGATAGGCCCTGGCTGAACTGCCCCGGGGCTCGAGGAACTTGTTTGGTTCAAGTCAGGTCACCGCCACGAAGACTTGACTGAGTGGATCACCGCACCACGGTGATCCAGTCGCAGCGCAGGCGACCGCTGCGGTGCATCCGTTCGCGCATCGTCACGTAGACGCTTGGCAGGCACAACAGCGCCAGCGAGGTGGCCCATGCCCAGGGAAGGTCGAGCACCAGTGCCGCTGGTCCGCCGACCCAGCCCGACATCCACAACGTCAGGATGCCTTCCCAGGTGTGTTTCTCGATGGGATGCTGCTGCCAATGGCGCAGGTGCCACATCCTGAGGGAGTGAAACTGATCCAGCGTCATCGCGGTCTCCTGCGAACGGGAACGGGGTCTTGGAAAACTGCATTTCCAATTTACGCCCGTGTACACCGCAGCAAAAGCCCCAACAGCGCGGGTCTGACCGCTCAGTTCCCCGGCCGGCCGCAACCGATGCGCTGGCGCCTCAGGCTGGCGGCGACCACTCAGAAGGTGCCCGGCAGCAGGATGTTCCGATCGACGGTGCGGATGTCGGTGTGGCCGCAAAAGGCCATCGTCAGGTCGAGTTCGTTGCGGATGATTTCCAGGCAGCGTGTCACGCCGGCCTCGCCCATCGCGCCCAGGCCGTACAGGAAGCTGCGTCCGATCAGCGTGCCGCGAGCGCCCAGCGCCCAGGCTTTCAGCACGTCCTGTCCGCTGCGGATGCCACCGTCCATCCAGACCTCGATGCGCGAGCCCACCGCTTCGGCGATGGCCGGCAATGCCGCGATCGATGACGGCGCGCCGTCGAGTTGGCGCCCGCCGTGGTTGGACACGATCAGTGCGTCGGCGCCGCTGTCGGCTGCCAGGCGCGCGTCTTCGGCGTCCATGATGCCTTTGAGGATCAGCTTGCCGCCCCAGCGCTTCTTGATCCATTCGACATCGGCCCAGCTCAAGGCCGGGTCGAACTGCTCGGCGGTCCAGGAACTCAGCGACGACAGGTCGCCGACGCCCTGCGCGTGGCCGACGATGTTGCCGAAGCTGCGCCGCTTCGTGCCCAGCATGCCGAGGCACCAGCGCGGCTTGGTGGCGAGGTTGATCAGGTTGGCAAGGGTCGGCTTCGGCGGCGCGCTGAGTCCGTTCTTGATGTCCTTGTGACGCTGGCCGAGGATCTGCAGATCGAGTGTCAGCATCAGCGCACTGCACCGCGCGGCGCGGGCGCGCTCGATCAGTCGCTCGATGAAGCCGCGATCCTTCATCACGTACAGCTGGAACCAGAACGGCGCGGTCGTGCTTGCTGCAATGTCCTCGATCGAGCAGATGCTCATCGTGCTGAGCGTGAACGGGATGCCGAACTTCTCGGCTGCGCGCACCGCCAGGATCTCGCCGTCGGCGTGCTGCATGCCGGTGAGGCCGGTCGGCGCGATCGCCACCGGCATCGCCGCGTCGATACCCACCATCTGCGTGCGCGTGGTCCGGTTCTGCATGTTGACCGCGACGCGCTGGCGCAGCTTGATGCGCTGGAAATCCGACTCGTTTGCGCGGTAGGTGCTCTCCGTCCAAGAGCCCGAATCGGCGTAGTCGTAGAACATGCGCGGCACGCGCTTCTGGGCGAGTACGCGCAGGTCTTCGATGTGGGTGATGGTGGGCATCGCTTTTTCCGGAATCCGTTTTCCGGATGCTAAGGCGCCGGCGCGCGGCCGGCATGCCGGCCTGCCTGCCCGAAACGGATCAGCGCACGTTGACGATGTCCCGGTGCATCGGCGCCAGCTGCGCGAGCAGCCGGTTCTGCGTGTGAAAGGCGACGCCCTGCGCGTCCAGTGCCTGCTGCAGCACCTCGACCACCGCATTGAAGGCGGCCTTGTTGATGTCGACGCCGCTGTGCAGCCGCTTCATGTTGTGTTTCGCCTGCCTGCACGGGCCGCCCGAGACTTCGCAGAACTGCACCACCAGACGATCGCGGAACTGGGTTTCGTCGACGTCGCGGAAGTAGGGCGCCAGACGCGGATCGGCCAGCAGCCGGTCGCGGAAATCGGCAACCAGCCTGACCAGTCCGTCCTGGCCGCCCAGCGCCTGGTAGAGCGTGTCGTCGGAAGGCGGCAGCGGGATGTAGCTGTCGGGCATCTCGTTCGGGCGCATGCGCTCGTCGGCCGGAGTCGCGCCGCAGAGGGTCAGCGCGCACAGGCAGGCCAGCGCGCGCAGTAGGGTGGACAGGTTGGACATAGCGGTCGGCATCAATACGAGAGCTGGACAGACACGTAGGTCCCCGTCTGCCGCTTCGGCGTCAGCGCTGGCACGATGTGGCCCAGGTCCACCCAGGCCAGCGTCAGCGACACCCACTTGGCCGGTGTCCAGGCGATGAAGGCGTCCTTCCAGTCGTCTTCGCGCAAGCCCCGGCCGAAGGCGACGCCGTTCAGGTTGTCGGGCTTGCTGCGGTATTCGATGCCGATGGCCACGTCCTTGCGCAGCAGCAGCGCGGCAGACATCTCGGCCTGCACCTTGTAGTCGTCATTCCTGACACTGCCGAAACCCAGCAGGCCGTTCTGGTTGGCGCGGGTGGCGCGCAGCGTGCCGTTGAGCAGCACGCTGTGTGCAAGGAGCAGCTTGGTGGCGCTCACATAGAAATCGGTGCCCTGGCTGTGCGCACCCAGGGAACGAAGCACCGGCGCGAAGCGCCCGGCGTCCAGATCCTTGTACTGGATGCCGACGGCGATCAGCGGCATCAGGCGGTCGCTGTCGAGGATGGCATCGCCGGCCACGCGCACTTTCAGCCCGACGATCGTCTGCCTGAGCCGCAGCCCGGGAAAGCCGAGAGGGGCGATCGACTGGCCGGTGTGAAAGTCCTGACGACCGATCGACACCTCGACACGATCGCCCCATGCCACGGCCGCGCCATAGCCGGTCAGCGAGTAATCCTGCACGATGGCGCGGGTCAGGTAGGCACTCGCTCCGAGGGAGTCCTCCGTCGCGTAGCTGCCGGTCACCGCCCATGGCGTCAGACCGCCTCCAGCGGCGCCGTCGATGCTGCTGACCCCCGAGGTCAGCAGCAGCTTGCCCTGCCGACCCGATACCGGCGGCGGCAGTGTGGGTCGTGACACGGTGGCGGGCGGATCCTGCGGTGGGTTCGTCGGCCCCGCCGGCTCCGGAATCGAGCCCTGCGCCACGCTTGGCGACTGCGGCAGGCTCATCGCCAGCAGCAACGCAAGATGGGGGGCGAATGATCGAACGCAGAGCATCGTGGGTAGAGCGCCGGCTGCGTGAACAGCAGGGGTCCGAATGGAAAACCGGAATGGCCCGGTCCATTTTTCAGGCCGCTGTCTCGTCCGATTCATCGATGAACGGCAGATCGACCTGACATATCGATGGCGATATCCGCGTCGTGGCTGCGCTGGTTTTCGGCCCGATCGACCTGCCCTGCGCTGTCGACGGTGCCGGCCCGGCCGATGTCGGCGTCAGCGTGCCGGCGCGCACGCCGAGCAGTCGCAGGCGGCGCGACAAGTCGACGCGCTTCAGGCACGACCCCGCGGCCAGGCGGATCGCCGCGGCGTCGCCGATCGCCGCCGGCAGTGTCACGTCGCGCGTCACGATCCGGAAGTCGTCGTAGCGCAGCTTGATGCCGACGGTCAGCGTGGTGTAGCCCTTGCGCTGGAGATCGCCGGCCAGCCGCTCGCACAGCCGCGTGAAGCTTTCCGACAGCGCAGCGCGGTCGCGCACCGCGTGAAGGTCGCGTTCGAAGGTGGTTTCGCGGCTGATCGACTTCGGTTCGCGGTGAGTGACGATGGGACGGTCGTCGCGGCCGTTTGCGGCCGCATGCAGCCAGGCACCGTAGCTGCGCCCGAATTGCGCCAGCAGAAAGCCCGGGTCGGCGGCTGCCACGTCGCCGATGGTGAGGAGGCCGTATCCCGCCAGCTTCGCCGCCGCTTTCGGTCCGATGCCGTTGACCTTGGCCGCGGCCAGCGGCCAGATGCGCGTCGGGATCTCCTCGGTTTTCAGAAGGGTCAGGCCGTCGGGCTTGTCGAGTTCGGATGCAATCTTCGACAGCAGCTTGTTCGGCGTGACGCCGATCGAGCAGGTCAGGCCGGTGGCCTCGAACACCGCGTCCTTCAGCGAGCGTGCTGCAGCCAGGCCCGCATCGTCCTGCGCGCCGGGCAGGTCGGTGAGGTCGATGTAGATCTCGTCGATGCCGCGATCCTCGATCACCGGGGCGACGTCGCGCACGGCCTCCTTGAAGCGCTGCGAATACCGGCGGTATTCGTCGAAATCGACCGGCAGCAGCACCGCGTGGGGCGCCAGCTGGGCCGCCTTCATCACGCCCATGCCCGAATGCACGCCGAACGCGCGGGCCTCGTAGGTGCAGGTGGTGATGACGCCGCGCCCGGCGTAGTCGCGCAGCGTGGCGTAGCGGCTTGTGCCGTCCTGTTGTCGCACCGTTTGCCGGTCTTTGCTGCCGCCGATCACGACGGCCTGGCCGCGAAGATCGGGGTAGCGCAGGAGTTCGACCGACGCGTAGAAGGCGTCCATGTCGAGATGGGCGATGAGGCGGTGTCTTGCGGCTGACATGGCGGCCATTCTCGGCTCGGCCTTACGTTGTGCCCTTTGCAAGACTGCGTCGGGTCCCGCCCCGACAGGCGGGTAACTTTCATTGGCGGGCCCAAATAAAAGTCACCAAAGCAAAGGGCCTCGAACACCAGCGATTTGGTTACGATGCTGCGGGCAGAAGGCTGACGGCCGAGGCTCTGGCACGAGAAAGCTCACCGGACTCCGGCCACGAGCACCTCGCTAACGCCGATCTGCTTGTTCTCGTTTCGACTCGACTCTGCGGGTCATTGCGACGATGACCCGCAGGGTCGAGGCGCAGCGAACTCGAGTTGGCTGAATGTGAGCGAGGAAACCCCGGAAGTAGCTCGGTGATCGTTTTCGAGCCAGAGACCTGGAAGCAGGTGTGTAGCCGAAGCGAGCCAGTCAAATGGCTGGTGTTCGGGCACGCTTCTTTGGTGACTTTCTTCTGTGCCAGCAGAAGAAAGTTGGTCGGCAGCCGGGCCGAGACCCGGCGGGCTGTCTGCAAGCCAATCAGAAGGGGAGAAAGCGATCAGACGCCTGCGACAAAGGCAGGCGACCCGCAGGACGATCAAGCCAGCAGCGACCCACTGCGGGTCAGCCGCTCGGCACCGCCTTGCGAGCCGTACAGCACGGGCGCTTCACGTGGCAGCAGCACATCGATCGCGCGATCGAGAGCCGCCGTGGCGCGGGCCAGGCTTTCGCGCTGGGCTGCGACCGTGCCTCCGGCACTGGCCAGACGGCGGCGCAGGGCCGGGGGTACCGGGCCGTTGCGAGCAGCGCGTGAAAAATGATCGACTGCGTTCGACAACGCGCGATGCAATTCGGTGGCGTGCAGGTCGATGGACGACATGTCCTGGGTGCGCAGGGCTTCGCCCAGCGACGTCAGGCGGCGTTCGACCGCACTCAAGGTCGATTCCAGCGCGGTATCTGCGACCTCGGCCGCAGCGCCGGAGGTTGCGGGCAAGAGATGGTGCGACGGCGACAGGTTCATGGCGTGGGCGGCGCTCGGTTGGACTGTCAGGTCTTGGAGGGTGTGCTGTTCAGCACCTCGGCGGCGTTCGCGATCAGCTTGTCGGCGATGGCCTCCGCGTTGATCTTGTACTCGCCCTTTTCTATGGCATTCGCGACGCGCTCGACCTTTTCGGAGTCGAAATCGCCCGGAACACCGGCTTCACCGGACAGCAGTCTGGTGGCCGCGCTCGACAGCGCCACATGGGCGCTGGCTTCCGTCGCCTGCGGGGACGCGCCAGCTTCGGCGGCTGTGCGCGGCGCGGATTGCGCCGCCGGTGCGGTGGCCGCAGCAGGTGCCGCAGGCTTGTCAGCAGGGTTTCCGATTTTCATGATGTTCTCCCAACAGGACGCCGAACGAGCGACCTTCTCAACATGAACGGTATTTCGACCGGCCTGACCACGACTTTAGGTCTTTTTGCATCCGCAGCGGTCCCCCCCGAAGCGCCTGCCTGGCGGTGAGACACCGCTTTCAAAGCGAAATCTCGAGTTCGCGGGTGCCGATCGGCATGCCGGTGATGACCTGGCCGCCTTCGGTGCGGACGCGGGCAGACTGGCCTTCAAGGCCAGGTGTCAGTGCCTGGCCGCTGCCGGCCACGCTGAATCCGGGGCCCGTCGCCAGCACCTTGATGGTGTCGCCAGCCGCGAACCATTGCCGCGGCTTCAGATCGGTCTGCCGGACCCCTTGACCGGCTGCCAGCGGTCGTGCGAGCGTGCGTCCCACGGCCAGTGCCGATGAAGTGACGACGGCACTGTTTTCCTCGGCAAGATCGATCTCGGCCAATCTGAGGTCCGTCTCGCGCACCGTTGCGCCAGCGGGCAAGGGGAGGGCTGCCACCAGTGCGTTGCCGTAGACCCTCACGGTGATCGGCAGGTAAACGTTCCACGGGCGTGCGCCCTGTGCGCAGCGCAGACCGATGCGCGCCTTGCCCCACAGGCGAACGCCCGCGGGCAGATAGGGTTCGATGCGCTGGCATGGCGCCAGCTTCAGTCGCGGGTCGAGCGCACCGACGGCCACGTCGAAGCGAATCGGGCTGCCGATCCCCGTGCTGGCGTTGGTGGCCCCCGCGGTCTGGGCTCCTGCGGTCTGCTGTGTTGCCAGCAGGGCCAGTTCGCGCACCTGATCGACCAGCATGGCGTCGATCGTTTCACCGGCTGCCGCCTGGGCCTGAGTACGCAGGGGCGTGCACAGGATCAGGGTGCCGGCCATCAGCAGCAGGCCGCAGGCCGATGCGAACGCGTGCGCGAATCTCGCTGACGTGGCGTGGACGTGACGAATCGGGAGTTTCATCGCTGCACTCTAGAGGCGACCTCGTGCGGTCCAGCATCGGAATTGACGGCGATTCACGCTGTTGTTCCCGCTTATGTTGGCGAGGTCGCTCTCGACAATGGCTGCACTACGTCCCTCGCCGGACCGCACCGAACCCTCGGGAGTGCCACATGCTCGACCGCCTCACCAGTTCCATCGACTTCCAGGGTCAGGCCTTGAGCCTGCGCGCCGAGCGGCAGCGCCTGATCGCCAGCAACATCGCGAATGCCGACACGCCGGGTTATGTGTCGCGCGACATGAATTTCGCTCAGGCCTTGCGCGACGCGACCGGTTCTCAGGAATTGCGCGTCGGCACGACCGGCCGCCTCGACACGTCGCAGGCCGGACACATCGCCGGCAGCGGCGCCACCCCGGGGCAGGCGAACCTGCAGTACTCGAGCGTCAGTCAGACCAGTCTCGACAACAACAGTGTCGACATGGACCGCGAGCGGGCCAGCTTCGTCGACAACTCGGTGAAGTACGAGGCCACGCTGCGGTTCATCAACGGCAACGTCCGCACGATGCTCGAGGCTATCAAGGGGCAATCATGAGCATGATGAACATCTTCAACGTCGCGGGCAGCGCGGTCAGTGCGCAGAGCCAGCGGCTCAACGTGGTGGCATCGAACCTCGCGAATGCCGACACCGTCGCCGGGCCCGACGGCACCGCCTACAAGGCGCGTCAGGTGACGTTCCAGACGCAATTGATGGGCACGATGGGCAGCGATGCGGCAACGGCCGGCGTGACCGTCAGCAACATCAGCGAGGACCAGACACCGGGCCGCCGGGTCCACGACCCGAAGCATCCGTCCGCCGACGCCGACGGCTACGTCACCTACAGCAACGTCAACGCGGTCGAGGAGATGGTCAACATGATCTCGGCCTCGCGTTCGTACCAGAACAACGTCGAGGTCATGAACACGGCCAAGTCTCTGTTGCTCAAGACCATCCAGATGGGCAACTGAGCCCGACGCCGCCCACCGGGAACCGCACCATGGCCATCGATTTCACGACCCTCAACAAGACCTCGGGCGCCGGCACGTCCGGCACATCGACGACCACGGCCGACGAGGCCGGATCGGAAGACCGATTCCTGAAGCTGCTGGTCACGCAGATGCAGAACCAGGACCCGCTGAAGCCGATGGACAACTCCGAGCTGACGTCACAGATCGCACAGATCAACACCGTCAAGGGCATCAACAAGCTCAACACCTCGGTGGAGGGCTTGTCGGGCCAGTTCACCCAGATGCAGGCGCTGCAGGGTGCCGCGCTGGTGGGTCGCGATGTCGTCGTGCCCGGCAACGTGCTCGACATCGCCGATGGTGTCGGACAGGGCGGCTTCGAGCTTGCCGGTGCCGCCGATGCGGTCCAGGTCGAGGTGGTTTCGCCGGCCGGTGCGGTCGTCGACACCTTCGGGCTCGGTGCCCTGGGCAGCGGAATGCACAGCTTCGACTGGCCCACGACCACCGCCACCAACGACAGCGGCCTGCGCTTCCGCGTCACGGCCTCCAACGGCACCGCGAAGTCGACCCCCACCTTGCTGATGCGCGACCGCGTCAATGCGGTCACCACCAGCGGAAACACGCTGAGCCTCGAGTTGCAGAACTCGGGCAGCGTTCCCTACAGCAGCGTCAAGGCACTGAACTGAGCCTTCTGCTTTCCTGCACCGATCACTCCCTCCGCTTTTCCAAGGACACACCATGAGCTTCCAGCAAGGTCTCTCCGGGCTGAACGCCACCAGCAAGAACCTCGAAGTCATCGGCAACAACATCGCCAATGCGGGGACCTATGGCGCCAAGTCGTCGCGCGCCGAGTTCGGCGACATGTACGCCACCGCGATTGGCGGGGCGGGCTCCGGCAACACCGGTATCGGCGTCAACCTCCTGGCGGTGGCCCAGCAGTTCACCCAAGGCAACATTTCCACGACGGGCAACCCGATGGACCTCTCGATCAACGGTCGAGGTTTCTTCCAGGTCACTGCTCCCAGCGGGGAGACCCTCTACAGCCGCAACGGGCAGTTCAAGCTGAACCGCGATGGTTACGTGGTCAACAACACCGGTGACAAGCTGCTGGCCCAGGGATGGAACGAGGCCGCGGGCCGGGCAGCCGGAGATGCCGCACCGATCCGCCTGCAGAGCGGGTTGGGCGACCCGGTCGCCACAGGCGCGGGCAGCGACCCTGCGCTGCGAGGTGTGAGGCTGGCGATCAACCTGGATGCGCGCAAGGACGTGCCGACGACGGCCATGTCCTTCTCACAGCCCGACAGCTACAACTACTCCACCTCGCAGACGCTGTACGACAGTCAGGGCGCGCCGCTGACGATGAACTACTACTTCCGCAAGACGGCCGCGAATGCCTGGGATGTGTATGCCTCGGTCAACGGCCAGCCCTTCGACGGCCCGTCCCCCAAGACCGGCCTGGTGACCTCGATGACCTTCGATGCCCAGGGCAAGATGACCGCTCCGGCGGCAACGCCGACCATCGATGTCGTCGACCCGCGCGCCACGCCACTGGCGACCCCGCTGTTTGCCGCCCTGCCGATCAACTTCACCGGCACCAGTCAGTACGCGGCGGGCTTCAGCATCTCGGATCTCAAGCAGGATGGATTCGCTTCCGGAGAGTTGACCGGCATCACCTTCGATCCATCGGGAGTCGTCAAGGCCACCTATTCCAATGGCCGTTCGACGAGCCTGGCTCAACTCCAGCTGGTCGATTTCACCAATCTGCAGGGCTTGCAGCCGGTCGGCTCCAACCTCTGGAAATCGACATATGCCTCGGGCGATCCGAGCAGCATCGGCGCTCCAGGCAGTGGCACCTACGGTGCCCTGCAGGCCGGCGCGCTCGAAGAGTCCAACGTCGACCTGACTGGCGAGCTGGTCAACCTGATCACGGCGCAGCGCATGTACCAGGCCAATTCGCAGACGATCCAGACGGAAAGCTCGATCCTGCAGACGCTGACCCAGCTGCGCTGATCCGTACTGATTCCGACCTGTGAACCGAGCCTGAGAGGAGCAGACGATGGACCGCATGATCTATCTGTCGATGTCCGGCGCCAAGGCAATGATGCAGCGCCAGGACACGCTGGCACACAACCTCGCGAATGTCTCGACGCCCGGCTTTCGTGCCGAGCTGCAGGCGTTTCGCGCGGTCCCGGTGCAGGGCAGCGGCGCCAGCACCCGGGTCTACACCCTCGAATCGACCCCTGGCTACGACGCCACGCCGGGTCCGGTGGCCGCCACCGGACGCAACCTCGATGTGGCGGTCAAGGGCAACGCCTGGTTGGCAGTTCAGGGACTCGACGGCACCGAGGCGTACACCCGCGGTGGCTCACTCGAACTCTCCGCCGACGGCACACTGACGACGCGCAACGGCCTCGCCGTCCTGGGCGATGGCGGTCCGATCCAGGTGCCGCAGAACAGCCAGGTCGCCATCGGCGAGGACGGCACGATCAGCGCCCGAACCGGCAACACGCCGCCGACGGTGGTCGGCCGACTGAAGCTTGTGACGTCCGAGGCGCCGCTGACGCGTGGTGAGGACGGCCTGTTCCGGGCACCCGATGGCGACCTGCCGGCCGATGCGACGGCGCGCGTTCAGGATGGCGCGCTCGAGGGATCGAACGTCAGCTCGGTCGAGACCATGGTGGCCATGATCTCCGCAGCCCGTCAGTTCGAGGCCCAGATGAAGATGATGCAGACCGCCAAGGACGACGAGTCCGCCGCGGCGCAGTTGCTGTCGATGAATTGAGTGCCGTGCACCGCCCCGACGCTCCCGCTGTTTGAACCCGACTGAACCAGGATCCTCGCCATGATGCGTTCTCTGTGGATATCCAAGACCGGCATGGAAGCCCAGCAAACCCAGCTGGACGCCATCTCGAACAACCTCGCCAACGTATCGACCAACGGCTACAAGAAGTCGCATGCGGTGTTCGAGGACCTGATGTACCAGAACATGCGCCAGGCCGGCGCCAACAGCAGCGAGCAGACCACGCTGCCGACCGGCCTGCAGCTCGGCCTGGGCACCCGCGCGGTGGCCACGTCGCGCAGCTTTGCGCAGGGAAACCTGCAGCAGACCACCAACCCGCTCGACGTGGCGGTGAAGGGCAATGGATTCTTCGAGGTCCAGTTGCCCGACGGCACCACTGGCTACACCCGTGACGGATCGTTCCAGGTCAGCGCGCAGGGGCAGCTGGTCACCAACAACGGCTACACCGTCAGTCCTGGCATCACCATTCCGACCACGGCGCAGAGCGTGACCATCGGCAATGACGGCACTGTCAGCGTGACGCTGCCCGGACAGGCGCTGCCGCAGAACGTGGGTCAGCTTCAACTGGCCAGCTTCGTCAATCCGGCCGGCCTGGAGCCCAAGGGGCAGAACCTGTACGCCGAGACTGCCGCGTCGGGTACGCCGAATGCGGGTGCACCAGGAGCCAACGGCCTGGGGTCCCTGCAACAGGGATTCGTCGAAACCTCCAATGTCAACGTGGTCGAGGAACTGGTGTCGATGATCCAGACCCAGCGGGCCTACGAGCTGAATTCAAAGGCGATCTCGACCTCGGATCAGATGCTGCAGAAGCTGGGGCAGCTGTGAGTCGCAGGCGTCTGGCTCATCCAATTCAGATGTCGATCCGCGCGCGGCGGACGCTTGCCGGCATCGGCCGCGCCGCCCTGTGGCTGGGCGTCATCGCGCTCGCTGGCTGCGAGGCCATGCGACCGAAGGTCGACGTGGCACTGCCGACAAGTGCTGCGCCGGTCCCGATCGACGCTCCGGTGGTCAACAACGGTGCGATCTTCCAGGCCGCGCAATACCGTCCGCTGTTCGAGGATCACCGCGCCCGCCTGGTCGGCGACACCCTGACGGTGCAGATCGTCGAGAAGGTGTCGGCCACGCAGAAGAGCACCAGCACGATCGACAAGACCGGCAAGGTCAGTGCCGGCCTGAGTGCCGTGCCTTTCCTGCCATCGAGTGCGCTGAACCGGGCGAAGGCCACTGGCGATTCGAGCAACACCTTCGCCGGCAAGGGCAGCACCGAGAACACCAACGATTTCTCGGGCGTGATCACCGCCACCGTCACCGGCGTGCTGCCGAACGGCCACCTGCTGATCTCCGGAGAGAAGCAGATCGGTGTCAACGACAACGTCGACGTGCTGCGCTTCTCGGGTCAGGTGGATCCTCGGTCGATCCAGTCGGGCAATTCGGTTGCCTCCGCACAGATCGCGAATGTGCGCCTGGAGCACCGGGGCCGGGGTGCGCAGGCCGATGCGCAGGTAATTGGCTGGTTGGCACGGTTCTTTTTGAGCGTTATCCCGATTTAAGTCTGTCCAGAATCGGATGCAACAAGGGGTGCATCCGAACATGGACAGGACCGAAAGAATCTTGAAGGGATTGCTCTGGCTCGGCTTCTTCGCCGCCAGCGCGGCTGTATGGTGGCCGGCTCCGGCAAGTGCCGCACGCATCAAGGAAGTGGCCTCGGTCCAGGGCGTTCGCAGCAACCCGCTGGTCGGTTACGGCCTGGTGGTCGGACTCGATGGCACCGGTGACCAGACCACCTCGGCACCTTTCACCACCCAGAGCATCAACTCGCTGCTGCAGCAACTGGGCGTCACTGTGCCGTCGGGCACCAGCATGCAGCTGAAGAATGTCGCCGCGGTGATGGTGACTGCACAGCTTCCCGCCTTCGCGCAACCCGGACAGACGATCGACGTCAACGTGTCGTCGCTCGCCAACGCCAAGAGCCTGCGCGGCGGGATGCTGATCGCCACGCCGCTGAAGGGCGCCGACGGACAGATCTACGCGCTGGCGCAGGGCAGCCTGATCGTCGGGGGCGCCGGAGCTTCCGCCGGGGGCTCGAAGGTGCAGATCAACCACCTCAGCGCCGGTCGCGTGCCCGAGGGGGCCACCGTCGAGCGCGCGGTTCCCACGCCCTTGAATCAGGGCGACAGCCTGCAGCTCGATCTGAATTCGAACGACTACAACACCGCCCGCGAAGTGGCGCGCGCCATCAACAACCGCATGGGCGGCGCCATCGCGCAGGCCATCGACGGCCGGCGCGTGCATGTGCACATGCCCGAGTCGCCGGATGCCCGCGTCTCGTTCATGGCCGAGATCGAGAACCTCAACATCGACCTGGCGCGACCCGCTGCGCGCGTCATCATCAATGCGCGCACCGGCTCGGTGGTGGTCAACGAGTCGGTCACGTTGTCGGCCTGTGCGGTGGCCCACGGCAACCTCTCGGTGACGATCAACACGACGCCGGTGATCAGCCAGCCGAACGCGCTGGCGCAGGGTCAGACGGTGCAGTCCGAGAAGAGCGACATCACCATCCGCCAGGAGCCCGGCTCGCTGATCCAGTTGCCCGCCGGCACCAAGCTGGCCGATGTGGTGAAGGCCCTGAACTCGCTCGGCGCGACGCCGCAGGACCTGCTCGCGATCCTGCAGGCGATGAAATCGGCCGGCGCGCTGAACGCCGAGCTGGAGGTGATCTGATGTCGCTGTCCTCGCCTTCGCCGCTTTCCGGGGTGCTCAGCGGATCGGTCACCGCAGCCAATGCGGGCGCTGCATCGTCGTCCATCGACACGCGGGCCCTCGCGGCGCTGCGCAACACGGCGTCGCACGACCCGAAGGCGGCGATCAAGGAGACCGCGAAGCAGTTCGAGACGATGTTCATGCAGCAGTTGATGAAGGGCATGCGCGAGGCACAGGCCGCGATGTCGTCGGGGATGATGGAGAACTCGGCCACCAAGCTCGGCACCGAAATGCTCGACACCGAGTACGCCAAGCAGATGAGCGGCGCTCCGGGCGGACTGGCCGATGTGATCGCGCGGCAACTCGAGCGTCAGATGACGGGATCGATGCCAGCTGACGCGGTCGGCGCCGCTTCCCGCCTCTCGCCGATTCCCGCATCGGCTGCGGGCGCTCCGGTGTCATCGCTCGGCTCCGCGGCCGGCACCCGTCAGATGGAGTTCGTGCAGCGGCACACCGACGCGGCGCGTGCCGCCGAGGCGCAGACCGGCATCCCGGCGGGCTACATGGTCGCGCAGGCAGCCCATGAATCCGGCTGGGGCAGGCGCGAAATTCACAACGCCGACGGATCGAGCTCGCACAACGTGTTCGGCATCAAGGCAGGAGCCGGCTGGAGCGGTCCGGTGGCGGAGGTCACCACGACCGAGTACGTCAACGGAACGCCCCACAAGACGACCGCGAGATTCCGTTCGTACGACTCCTACGACGCGGCGTTCAATGACTATGCCCGGCTGATGAAGGAGAGCCCTCGCTACAGCGGCGTGATGGCTCAGGCCAGCAGCGGGACGGCTACTGCAGCGGGCTTCGCGCAGGGACTGCAAAAGGCCGGCTACGCCACCGATCCGGCGTACGCAGACAAGCTGACCCGGGTCATCAACACCACGCTGCGCCTGCAGCGGGTGATGACGACCTGACGACGACCTGAAGCGACGGAAGGCGCAGCAGCATGGGAACCGGTTCATTGATGTCCCTGGGCGTGGGAGCCATGGCTGCCAGCTACGCCCAGCTGCAGACCACCAGCAACAACATCTCCAACGTCAACACCAAGGGCTACTCGCGCCAGGAAGCCCAGCTCGAGACCGCCGGCGGGCAGTTCACGGGTGCCGGGTTCTTCGGCAAGGGCGTCAACGTCAAGACGGTGGCCCGTGCTCACGACGAGTTCCTGACGCGCGAGGCCGCCCTGTCGCGTTCGCTGGCCGCCGCCGACGGCGTGCGCAGCGACCAGCTGACGCAGCTCGAGAAGGTGTTCGGCGTCGGCGAGGCCGGACTGGGTTATGCCGCCGGTCAATTGTTCAATTCTTTCGCCGACGTGGCCAGCAAGCCGCAGGATTCCTCCGCGAGGCAGGTGGTCCTGTCGCGAGCCGGCGAGCTGGCATCGCGGTTCACGACAGCTGCCGAGCGGATCGACGATCTGCAGGCTGGCGTGACACAGGACCTTCGCGCGTCGGTGGCCAAGGTCAACGACCTGACGCAGCAGATCGCCACGCTGAATCAGCGTGTCACCAATGTGCGCGGACTCGAACAACCCCCGAACGACCTGCTGGATCAGCGCGACCAGCTCGTCAGCGAGCTCAGTCAGTATCTTCAGGTGACGACCGTCGGAGCTGAAGATGGCTCCCTGTCGGTGTTCATGGGGGGCGGGCAGGCGCTGGTGCTTTCTTCCCAGAGCACGAACCTGGCAGCCATGCCCGATCCCTACGACGCTTCACACGTCGTGATCGGCATCGAGACCCAGGCCGGCGATCGCCAGCTTCCGACGGCGCTGCTCAACGGGGGGTCGATCTCGGGGCTGATCCATTTCCAGTCCGGCGACCTGACCGATGCCCGCAATTTGCTGGGCCAGATGGCGTTGTCGATCGGCTTGCAGGTCAACCAGCAGCAAAGCCTGGGCCTCGATCTGCTCGGCCAGACCGGCGCCGCGATGTTCCGCTTCGGTTCGGCATCCGGATTGCCGGTGGTGGCGGCGCAAGCCTCTTCGGCAAACACCGGCACCGGCAGTGTCTCGCTGACGCTGCAGGCGCCCGCCACGCTGGATGCGGCCCAGGTCAGCAGCGTCCAGGCGAGCGACTACGAGCTGCGCGCCGACGGACTCGGCGGGTTCCAGATGTACCGGCTCAAAGGCGGGGACGTCGATCCGCAGTTTCCGGCGGTTGCGGTCGCCAATGGCGACGTGGTCGACGGCTTCAAGATCAGCATCGGCGGTGCGCCGGCAGCGGGCGACCGCTACCTGTTGCGGCCAGCGGGCAGCGCGGCGCGCGACATGCGCCTGGACATGAGCAACCCGAAACTGATTGCCGCGGCCTCTCCGCTGAGTGCAACGGCGGGCACGCTCAACAAGGGCACAGCGGCGGCGGCAGCGCTCAGTGCGCAGAGCACGGCGTCCGGTGCCCATCCCAACCTGCCCGCGACGCTGAAGTTCCAGGTCACCGCGACACCGGGCCAGTACACCTACACGTGGACCGACGGGGCAGGAACCAGCGCGCCGGCTGCCTGGGTGCCCGGCCAGTCCGTCGACTACCCCGGAACCACGGCGACCAACGGCTTCCAGCTGATGATCACCGGCGTGCCGGTTGCGGCCGACGCCAGCGCCACGCCGGCGGTGGCGAGCGACACCTTCACCATCGCCGCCAACGCCTACACGCTGGCCGACAACACCAACGCCAACGCGATGCTTTCGCTGCGCGACACGCCGCTGGTCGGAGCCATCTGGAATGGCGGCACCCTTCAGGCCGGCAACAGCGTGACCGACGCCTACGCCAGCATCCTCGCCAATGTCGGCGTGCGCGTGCAGAGCGCCAAGTCTGCGGCCACGCTGTCGGCGTCCGTCGCGGCCCAAGCCGAGCAGAACCGCTCCAGCAAGTCGGGCGTCAACCTCGACGAAGAGGCCGCGCGACTGATCCAGTATCAGCAGGCCTACCAGGCGGCAGCCAAGATGCTTCAGGTGGCGCAATCGGTGTTCGACACCCTGCTGCAGAGCGCGCGCTGACTGCACGCATTCGTCTGATATTCGACCGAGACCCCGCCATGCGCATCAGCACAGCCAACACCTACGAAGCGGCGATCGACAACCTGCAGCGCCGACAGGTCGAGATGAGCGACCAGCAGACCCGCATGACCAGCGGCAAGCGCGTGCTCAAGGCCAGCGACGACCCGGCCGCCGCATCGCGCGCAGAACGCGCACTGGCCACCGAGATGCGCAGCGTGACATCGCAGCGCAGCGTCGATGCCAGCAAGGCGCTCACCACCCAGACCGAAAGTGCGCTCGGCGATGCAGAGGAATTGCTGCAGCAGGTGCGCGAGGCGCTGGTCGCTTCGGGCAATGCGACCTTTTCCGACGGCGAGCGCAAGATCCAGGCGGACAAGTTGGCGAGTCTGCGGCAGGCGCTGTTCTCCGTGGCGAACCGGACCGATGGCGCGGGCAGCTACCTGTTCGGTGGCCAGGGCTCGACCGAGCCTCCCTTCATCGACTCGCCAGCGCCGACCGGCGTGCAGTTCCGCGGCATCACCGGGCAGCTGCAGACCGATGCTAATACCCTGCTGCCACTGAGTACCGACGGTGCCGACGCGTGGATGAACGCGCGCAGCGGCAACGGCGTGTTCGTGAGCAGTTCGGCTGGCAACGCTGTCACCGGCACGGCGGTGACGGGAGCGTGGGTCAACGCCGGCAGCGTGACCGACCCGTCATCGCTGTTTCCGGTCGCCGGCACCGGCTACCGCATCCACTTCACCAGCGGCACGACCTACGATGTGGAAAGCTTCCCGCTGGCCACGCCCGCCGTCGTGACCACCGAGAGCTCGGGTAACGCCTATCAGGACGGCCGGGCGATCCAGCTTCACGGCATGAGCGTCACCGTTTCGGGTTCGCCACTCAACGGAGATCAGTTCGAGATTCAGCCGTCGACGCCTTCCCTGAGCGTCTTCGGCATGCTCGATGACGCGATCGCCAACCTTCGATTGACCAACCAGACCACAGCCCAGCGTGCCCAGTCGACCGCCGACAGCCTGCGCGACGTCGATGCGGCGATGGGACCGTTGCGCTCGGCACGTTCCGCGGCCGGTGAAGTGCTGAATCGCATCGACACCGAATCGGACCGGTTGTCGGCCCAGAAGCTGAACGCGCAGACCGATCGCTCGAACGCCGAGGATCTCGATGCGGTGCAGGCTTACTCGGACTTCAACAACCAGCAGACCGGCTACGATGCCGCGCTGAAGTCATATTCGCTGGTGCAGAAGATGTCGCTGTTCCAGTACCTCAATCCGTGACCGGTGCCGCAGGTTCTGTGCGGGCCCGGTTCCTCACTGCGTAGGAGTTGTTGTGTCGGACGAGATCCTGGGTCAGGTGGCGCTGGGCTATTCGGCTTTCATCGATCGCAACCGGGCGGTCACTGCCACCCGACTGACGGTCTTTCCGCTGAAGCCCGATCTGGTGCTCGACGCGGCGCAACTGCTGGAAGCGGTGGGTTCGGTGTGGCCTCCCGAAGGCGGACGCGTGTCGCTCAATGTCACCAGCGAGAGCCTGCTGCAGGAAGTTCTGCGCTCTTCGCCCTCGCACAACCTGATGGTCGAGGTGCCGGCGTTCATGGCAGCCGATCCGGCCAACACCGAGTCCATCGTTGCGCTGCACGCCCACGGCACCACGCTGATGCTCAAGGGGCGCCCGCTGAGGGAACTGCCGCGCGAAGTGCTGCCTTGCTTCAAGCAGTCGATCATCGACCTCTCCGACGACCGACGCATCGCGACGGGCGGGGCCGTGTCCGCCGGTGTCACTCGCAACATTCCGCACGTTTTGGCCGGCATCCATTCGGTGGCTGACATGGAAGGAGCGTTCGAGCGTGGAGCGGTGGCCGTGCTGGGCTGGCCGATCGGTGACGAGGTCACTGAACGACCCAAGAACTCGCGCGAGAAATCAGCGCCCATAGATCTTCAGACCGTTGTCGAACTGATGGGTCAGGTCGATCGGGAAGAGCCGGTGGAAAAGATCGAGAACACGCTCAAGCGCGATCCGTCTCTCGGCTTCAAGGTGCTTCGCTACATCAATTCGCCAGCGTTCGGGCTGTCGGTGGAGATCAGCTCCTTCAGCCACGCGGTCATGTTGCTCGGCTACCAGCGGCTCAAGCGTTGGCTCGCGCTGTTGCTGGCGACGGCGAGCAAGGAGCCGAACATGAAGGCGGCGATGTTCGCCTCCGTGCGTCGCGGGCTGCTGATGGAGGAGCTGGCACGCCATATCGGCGACCAGGAAATGCGCAACGAGTTGTTCATCTGCGGTGTCTTCTCGCTGCTCGACCGGCTGTTCCAGCAGCCGCTGGCCGAACTGCTGCGAACGGTGCCCGTGCCGCAGCGTGTCCATGAAACGCTGGTCGACGGCACCGGTCCCTATGCGCCGTATTTCCGGCTGGTCCAGGCCATCGAAGCCGAGTCGCTGTATGACTTCCGCGAGTGTGCGGACGCGCTCATGATGGAGGTTCGCGAAATCAACCGTGCCGAGTTGCGGGCACTTGCAGCGGCGGCGGACCTCGACTGACCGGGCGTGACGCCTTCTGTTGCGCTGGCCGCTTCGGCGCGCGATAGATTCACGGATATGACACAACGCAACGTCCCGTGGTGACCTCGATGGATGGCAGCGCCAGCCTGCAGTCGCTCGAACAGTTCTTCGATCACCTTACCGACGGCGTGCTGCTGTTCGACCGGCGTGCGCTGGTGACCTTCGCCAACACCGCCGCGTTGCGGCGCCTTCCCGGTGTCATCGACACCTCGGTTGCCGAGTGGGAGGATGCGCTGGGTGCCCCGCTGGTCGAATGGCTGCGGCACGCGATTGCCGCTTCGCCCGGTGCGATGCGGGTGCCCGGTCAGGCGGCGGCGCGCTCGGCAGCGGCTGCACGCCGCATGTCTTCGCAGGCACCGCCGCCAGCGGTCCTGCCCGATGGGCAGGTCGCCGATGCGGCATGGCAGTCCCTGGGCACCGGGCTGTATGCCTTGCGACTGCACTGGCGCGACAGTCGAGATTTTCGATCGGCGAACGACTCGAAGTCGGCCGCAACATCGCTTCGCGACCATGACCCGGACGTCGCCCGCGCGCAGCGATCGGCGCCCGCGCTGCCGCCGACCATCGCCGGTCCGGTGATCGCGGAACTGATGCAAGTGCTCTGGAACTCCCCGTTTCCCGCGATGCTGCAGGACAGTCGCATGCGCATCGTCGACGTGAATCCGGCATTCGCGTCCTTCAGCGGCTACGCGCGCGAGCAACTGATCGGCAGCGATCCGATCGTTCTCGAACCGGAGGAGGACCGTGCGAGCAGCCTCGAATTGCGTGAGCGCCAGGTCGACCCTGCGCTGCGCGACTCCGAACCGGCGCTGGTCATTCGCCGCATCGTCGCCGCCGACGGCCGCGAACGCTGGTTCCGCGCCACCCACAGCGCGCTGACTGACGAGAACGGTCGCGTCTTCGAGATGTCGGTGCTGCAGGACAGCACCGCCGAGCACGTGGCCCGCGAACGTGCCGACCGGTCTGCACGCGAAATCGATGACTGGTTCGACCTGAGTCCGATCGGCATGGTGCTGTTCGACGAGGCGGGCCTGCTGGTCCGCACCAATCCGGCGTTCGACTCACTTGCCGGCGTGGTGCCCGCGGTGCTGTCCGAGGCTTCACCCGAACTGCGCCAGTTGCTCGGGTGGACCGATCAAGGGCCTTCACCGGCCCTGGAACCATCCGCCAAGCCGGTCGTTGCCCACGGCTGGCTGCCTCAGGCACAGGGCGGGTTGCGGCGGTTGCGCTCGATCGTGCGCTGCTACACCACGCCGGGCGGTGCGCGCCGCCACATGGCGATCCTGGAGGATCGCAGTGCCGAGGAAGAGCGTGATCTCGCGCAGATGCAGATCGGTGCGCTGATGGACACAGCCGGTGTTGGCCTGGCCACTTTCCAGGAAACGTCGGGGTGGGTGCGACAGCGTCAGGCGTCGTCCGTCGCGGAGCCGGGCGTCGACGAGGCGGCAGTGCCGACATCGGCCGCGCTGCAATCGATCAGCCGCGACATCGTCGCTGACGAATCGATGGCCGAATACGACGCGCTTCAGCAGGCCCTGCGCACTGCACAGCGCGCCGAGGTGCGCTACGCGATCCGCCATCCGCAACTGGGTCTGCGCTGGTTGCTGACCCGCGTCGAGCCGGCCACGCTGGCCTCGGGCAAGCGCACCACGTCGGTGGTCACCCTGGACATCACCGAGCAGCATCAGACGCAGCAGCGCAGCGAGCAGTTGCTGCGCGAGCTCACCACCATTCTCGAAAGCACCTCGGCAGGCATCGCCTACATCCGCGGCGACGTGCTGGTGCGCTGCAACCGTCGCTTCGAGGCGATGCTCGGATTGCATTCGGTCGGCGTCGCCGGCAGTGGAATCCAGGAGCTTTTCGGCAGCTCGCCGCAGGGCCAGCGCATCGCCAGCGAGACGCTGCAGGCGCTGACTGCCGGACTCATCTTCGAGACCGAGTTCTCGATGGATCCCGGGGCCACCTTGACCGGCGACGCGACGCACAACGGAAATGCAGTGTCGAATCCGACGCGCTGGTACGCGCTTTCCGTTCGGCGCACCGGCCCGGTGTCCGATCAGATCGAGGCGATCGCGGTGCTGTCCGACATCACCCGGTTGAAATCGCAACAGGTCGAGCTGGAGCAGCTCGCGCGCGACCGTGAATTGATGTTCAGCCTGTCGGAGGTCGGCATCGCATTCCTGCGCGACGGCGTGCTGCAGCGTGTCAACGACGCCCTGGCCCAGCTGGCTGGCTATCCAGCTGCCGAACTGCAGGGGCTGGCGTTGAGCTCGCTGTTCGCCGATGCCGATGAGCACGAGCGCCTGTCCGTGCAGGAGCAAAACGCGCTGCGGCAGCATGGCCGCTGGATCGGGGAACGACAGTTGCATCAGCGCGACGGACGGGTGGTGTGGGTGCAGGTCAGCACGCGGCTGGTCGGCGACGACCCTTCGGGTGGCGTGATCGCATCGTTCGTGAACGTCGATGCGCGCCACCGTGCCGAGCATGCGGTGGCCTTGCAGGCCAACCGCACGCGCGCCATCCTGGATTCGGTGCTCGTCGGCATCGTGACGGTCGGCCCGCGTGGCATCGAGTGGATGAATCGCTCGGCCCGACGGATGTTCGGTGCCGATCTGGGCGACTTCATCGACCAGCCGATCAGCACGGTCGCGACTCCCGAGCCCGACCACCCCTTCCGGCGCACGCAGTACCTCGAGGACCTGATCGAAGGCGAGGCCGAGACCTTCGAATGCCGCGTCAAGGCGCGCGACGGGCGCGAGTTCTGGGTCGTCGGCAACGCTGTCGTCACCGGGCGCGAGTCGCGCGGGCGCCAGCTCACATATGCCCTGCTCGACATCGAGCAACGCCGCCAGGCCGAGGCCCGCATCGAGGAGGCGCAGGCCTCGCTGCAGCGCATCATCGAGGCCGCTCCGATGGCGATCACGGTGCGAGACGCCCGCACGCTGCGCATCCTCCAGGCCAACGTGGTGGCCGCACGCAGCATGGATCTGACGCCCGAGCAGATCGTCGGGCGCAGCCCCGAGGAAATGTTCACCCCCGAGGACGCCACCCAGCGACGCGTCGACATGGAGAGCGCGCTTCGCGCCAGTGCAGTCACACAGCGCGAGTACCGGATGACGGAGCAGGGCGAGACGCGGGTGTGGGATGCGCGTTACCTGCCGCTGGCCGCGCCGGGGCAGGCTCCGGACCAGTTGCTGATGGTGGCCACCGACGTGACCGAGCAGCGTGCGGCCGAGCAGGCCAAGTTCGATGCGGCCATCGCGCAGCGCGAGATGCTGGTCAAGGAAGTGCATCACCGCATCAAGAACAACCTGCAGGGCGTCGCCGGGCTGCTGCAGCAGATTGGCACCCGCAAACCCGAGATGGCTGCGGCGATGTCCGAAGTCGTCGGCCAGGTGCAGGCGATCGCCCAGGTCTACGGGCTGCAGGTTGGTGCTGGCGGGCCGCTGCATGTCACCGGCGTGGTCGAGGCGATCGCCGGGTCGGTACAACGCACCTTCGGACACCCGATCCGCTTTTTGGTGCAGGGCGAAGGCGCGGAGCAGTGGGTCCTGCCCGAGGCGGAGTCGATTCCGATCGCCCTGACCCTCAACGAGTTGCTGACGAATGCGGTCAAGCACAGCCTGATGCAGCATCGCGAAGCGCAAACCGCAGGCGAGACCCAGGTGCCGGCGGTCGACTGCACGCTGATCTGCGACGACACCAGCGTGCGCATCGTGATCCGCAACCGTGCGCGCCTTCCCGACGGATTCAATCTGGCTCGCGTGCCGGGCGGCGTGTCGGGTCTCGGTCTGGTGCGAGCACTGCTGCCCAGGCGCTGCGCGAAGCTGACCATCGAGCCGGACCCGGATCAAGCGCACGTCGTCGCCACTGTCTCGATCGGCGCTCCCGGGGTGGTGTTCACCGGACGCCGCACGGCAGACGCCTCGACGCGCTGATCTTTTGTCCAGCCTTCGAGATGCGCCGCCAGCGGTTTTGCTGTTCATGAGACCGTCTTTCGGACAGAATCCGAGGCAGCAGTCAGGGCGCCGCGTGCGGCGCTGGCTTCGTCGAACAGATTTCGAGAGCCAACCCCTTCAGCAGGAGCAAGCAGGTGACAGCCGTGCAGGAACAGCGAGGTCAGAGCGGCAAGATCCTTGTCGTGGACGATGATCGCCTGGTGCTTGCCACGCTGGCACACGGCCTGACCGAAGCAGGCTATGAGGTGATCGACGCCGACAATGGCGACGATGCCATCCTGCTGGCTCGAGAGCACCGTCCCGACCTCGCGCTGCTCGACATCCGAATGGAAGGCATGAGCGGCTTCGACGTGGCTGCGTATCTGCGCGAGTACTGCAAGATGCCGTTCATGTTCCTGTCGGCGTTCTCCGACGACGACACGGTGCGTCAGGTGCATGAACTCGGTGCCGTCGATTACCTGGTCAAGCCGCTGGATATCGGGCACATCGTGCCGGCGGTCCAGGCGGTGTTCGCGCGGCTGCGCGCGACCTCGGCGGCTGCAGCGGCCGCCGAAGCGCCTGCCAAGCCCGCGGCGGCTGCACCGCTCACTGCCGCGCTGCTGCCGGTCGAGGCGATGGCGGTCGGTGTGTTGATGCATCGTTTTTCGCTGGCCCGCGCGGCGGCCTTTGATCGACTTCAGCGCATGGCCACGGCCAATGGGCGGGCGACAGTCGACGAAGCCGAGCGGTTGCTGCAGGCGGTCGAACTGCTTTCCGGAACATCCGAAAGCTGATCGATCCAGGCGGCGGTCGCCGCCCTTTCGCGCTTCAGAGCGGCGGATTTCCGAGAGAGAAGTGGAAGCTGGCGCCTTTGCCGACCTCGGATTCGGCCCACACCTCGCCGCCATGCTTGTGCACGATGCGGCGCACCGATGCGAGGCCGACGCCTGTGCCCTGGAATTCGGTGGCGCTGTGCAGTCGCTGAAACACGCCGAACAGCCGGTCGGCAAAGCGCATGTCGAATCCGGCCCCGTTGTCGCGCACGGTGAAGCTCGGTGTGTTGGTGTCGGTACAGCGCTCGAACCACACTTCCGGCGCCGCGCACTTTCCGGTGTATTTCCAGGCGTTGCCCAGCAGGTTCTCGAGCACCACCCGCAGCAGCGTCGGATCGCCGTGCACCTGCATCCCCGGGTCGATGTGCACCGCGACCGCATGCTGCGGCCAGTGCCGTCGCAGGTCATCGACGACGAATCCGGCCAGCTGAGAAAGATTGACCGGCTGGCGCGATACCGGCTTTGCAGTCAGCTGCGAAAGCGCCAGCAGCGCGTCGATCATGCTGTTCATGCGCGCGGCAGCGCCCAGAACGCGGTCGAGGTGGTCGTTGCCGACGCGGTCGAGCAGGCGCCCGTAGTCTTCCTTGACGATCTTCGTGAAGCCTTCCACTACCCGGATCGGCGCGCGCAGGTCGTGTG
This sequence comes from Rhizobacter sp., assembly GCA_046154125.1. Classification (GTDB taxonomy): domain Bacteria; phylum Pseudomonadota; class Gammaproteobacteria; order Burkholderiales; family Burkholderiaceae_C; genus PBB1. Next base: position 25,069 of record JBJXEJ010000167.1, read on the forward strand.
ACACCGTGTAGCTGAAGGACTCTGCGTCCTGTTCAGCAGGTATCGTCATCGCGGTCAGGGACGGCACGGTCAAGGCGCGGTCGGTCTCGGCGGACGACCTGGCAGCAGCCCGTGCTGCCGCCGGCGCGGCCGAGCCGCCCGCAGCGGGTTGCTCGCGCACGGTGCCCACATGGCCGATGAAGGCACCCTGCTCGTCGTGCAACGGCAACGCCCGCAGGTGCCCGAGTAGCACTCCAGCGTCGGATGGGCGAAGGGCGATCGGCACGTCTTCGACCGGTTGCTGAGCTTCCAGCCGCTGCCGCAACGCGGGGTGTCCACTGGTCCGGGCCGCGCCGGTTTCCGGATCCGTTCCGGTGAACAGCGACCAAACCGGCTGCGGTTCGCCGCTCTGCGCCGTCAACGATGGCGGCGCGACCACTCCCGCTGGCGGCACGAGGGATACCAGGCGGTGTCGTCGGTCGGTGCGCCATTGCCACACGTCGAGCAGTCGCCCGAGCGCCACGCTCTGGGCTTGTCGCTTCCGCAACTCGGCGGCTTCCTTGCGGCACCGCTCGGCCCGGCGGTACAGCGCGACGACCACCATCAGGGCCAGCATCACGAAGCCGAGCCCCAGGGCGAATCCCAGTCCGGCGGCCATCGAACCGGCCCCATCGCTGGATGCCGCCCACGCATCGCCGGATCCGCAAACCAGCGTCGTCGATGCACTCCAGACGCCGCATGCCGACCGGTGCCCCCGCGAGGCACTGATCTGTCTGGCGGCTGACGCGTGCTGGCCGAGACCCCAATTCATAGCGGCGGATTGTAGGCAGCGCCCGGCCGCGGTCCGAAGGCAGGTCGGTCCAGGCCGTGCGACAGGCGATGCGCGGACGGTACACGGCGCTGACTGGCTGCGCATGTCCTCGCGAAACTCAAGTTGCAGGCCTGACGGTCGATACCACGATCACGGTCACCCCACCGCAGCGACTTCAGTCCGAACGGCCTTTACAGATGCAAATCCCTTGGCATGCCATTCCGGTTTCCCCCGTGCCCGGCACGAATCCCTCGGGTGACGGCGCGCGCGCTTGCGTCGACGGGGGTATCAGGCTTTCGAGGCACCCGGCGACTGAGGCACACTCGGGCATGCGCGAAGAACCGCTGGTGCCAGCCGTCTGTGCTGGCTTTTTCTCATGACGACGGCCCCGGCGCGACCTCGTTCGCCCGCCGTCGACCCGGAATCGATGGGCGGCAGTTCCCACTCGCCGGCACCATCCGCTCGCGGTGCGCTGGACGAGGGTGCCATTCGTCGATTGCGTGAACTCGACCCCACCGGAGAGAGTCATTTGCTGATGCGCGTCTTCAACGCCTTTGAAACTTCGCTGAACCGGCTCTTGCCCCAGTTGGCACAGGCAAGAGATGCGGCCGACGCATCGGCTGTGCGGTTGGTGGCGCACACGTTGAAGTCTTCTTCGGCCACCGTCGGTGCTCTGGAGTTGTCGCGCCTGTGCGCCGAAGTCGAGGTCCAGGCACGAGAAATGAGGCTCGCCGAGGCTGCGGGCGGAATCGAGCAGATGCTGCTGGAGGCAGAGGCGGTGCGCTTGTCGCTGGGCGCGCTGTCCCGCCGCTCGGACACCATCACGGGTGCGGCATGAGCATCGATTCAAGTCAGTCGGTTGTGGACGACGTCACGATCGAGCCGCGCGTGCTGCTGGTTGACGACGATGAAGTCAACTTGCTGCTCACCTCGATCGCACTGCGCGAGCGTGGGTTCGTGATCACGGAGGCGTCCAGTGGCGAACGCGCGCTGGAAATCCTCGCCGGCTGGCAGCCCGACGTGGTGGTGCTCGACGCGCTGATGCCCGGCATGGACGGGTTCGAGACGTGCCGCCAGATGCGTCAGATGGCCGCTTGCGTGTCGCTGCCGGTCTTGATGCTGACCGGGCTCGACGACGATGCGTCCATCAATCGGGCCTACGAAGCCGGCGCCACCGATTTCTTCGTCAAGTCCAACCAATGGAGCCTGCTGGCCGGGCGACTGCGTTACCTGCTGAGATCGTCGCGCACCCGGCTCGAACTCGAATTGAGCCAGAGCCGCCTGGCGCGTGCGCAGGATCTGGCGCGCATGGGCAGTTTCGATTGGCGCATCGGGTCCCCGGCCCCGGCGTTTTCAGCCGAAGCCTTGCGAGTGTTCCAGCTCGAACCCGGCACGACGCTGCCGTTTCGCGATCTGCTGCGCATGATGCCGAAGGAAGAGCGGCGCGGAAAGCGTGCGCTACTGGCTGAAACGCTGCAGAGCAAGGGCGGTCTGACTCGGGACATTCCGCTCGTGCTGGCCGATGGCATCGCGCACATCATCCATACCGAGGCCTCGCCCGAGTACAACGATCTCGGCCAGTTGATCGGTTACGCCGGCATCGTGCAGGACGTGACTGACCGATGGAACGCCGAACACAAGATCCGCCAGCTCGCGAACTTCGATTCGCTGACCGGCCTGCCGAACCGCAATCAGCTGATCGAGCGAGCCGAGCGCGCCCTGGAAGCAGCACGGCGCATGGGCCATCAGGTCGGACTGCTGCTGATCGATCTCGACCGATTCAAGGTCATCAATGACACCCTGGGCCACGGTGCCGGCGACGAGTTGCTGATCGAGGTCGCCCGCCGTCTGCGGTCCTGCGTGCGCCACTCCGATCAGGTCACCGACAACCTGCTCGACTCGATGGGTACCCGGGCATTCCGCACGCTTGAAGCGATGTGCCGCCTCGGCGGTGACGAATTCGTGGCACTGCTGCCCGAAGTGATCGATGAGCACGATGCGGAAATCGTTGCCGCGCGCGTGCTCGAACAGATGCGTGCGCCCATCCATGTTGGCGGGCAGGAGTGCTTCGTCACCGCTTCGGTCGGCATCGCGTTGTTCCCCCGCGATGGCATCAACGTGGCCGACCTGATCCGGAATTCCGACGTGGCGATGTTCGCGGTCAAGGCCCAGGGCCGCAATGCCGCGACCGTCTACCGGCCGCAGCTGGCAGGCAAAGGCCGCGAGAAGCTCGAACTCGAAAGCGCCTTGCACAAGGCGATCGAACGCAACGAACTGGTGCTGCATTACCAGCCGAAGATCGACGTGCGTGCCGCGCGCATGGTCGGCGTCGAGGCGCTGATGCGCTGGCAGCGCGGCAACGTGCTGGTGCCGCCGGGGGACTTCATTCCGCTGGCCGAGGAAAGCGGCCTGATCCGGCCGATGAGCGAGTGGGCGATCCGCGAAGCTGCGCGTCAGGCCCGCGTCTGGCTCGACAGCTTCGGTTTCACCGACTCGATCGCTGTCAACCTGCCCAGCCGCATGTTCGACCGCGGCGACCTGGTCGAGACCATCCACGAAGCAGTGGTCCAGAACGGCGTGCCGCACCACTCGCTGGTGCTCGAGATCACCGAGAACTCGCTGATGAAGGACCTGCAGAGTGTCATCCCGTCGCTGCACCGGCTCAACGAGATCGGTGTCGAGATCTCGATCGACGACTTCGGCACCGGTTACTCGTCGCTGGCCTACTTGACCACCCTGCCGATCAGCGAGCTGAAGATCGACCGCGGGTTCATCCGCGACCTGGGCATGACGCCGCAGAGTTCGGCGGTGGTCACTGCCATCATTGCCCTGGCGCGGTCTCTCGGTCTGCGCGTGATAGCCGAGGGTGTCGAGAACCTGCGCCAGATGGAGGTGCTGCATCGTTTGGGCTGCGGAGTGATGCAGGGGTTCCTGTTCAGCAAGCCGAAGCCACCCGCGGAAATCCAGTCCTGGCTCGAGGAAACGGTGCTGCCCAGAAAGGCACCCTGGATGGACATGGCTCCCGACGAGGTGTCCACCGAGCCCTCGCGCTCCAGCATGGCGCGCCCGGCACGCACGCCGAACAACGCGGGCTGAAATCACACTGAAAGATGGGTAATCCGACCTCTGCTTCCCAAGGGGGCATTGCTTCCGCCACGGGCTCGGCGACTGTCGAGCCAGCACCCCAGGCCGACGGTCAGCTTCCCGCGCAGATCGCCAAGGCGGCATTGCGCCGGCTGGCACTCGAGAAGCTCGAGCCGACCCCGGAGAACTACGCCCGTGCGTATCAGCTGGAGCAGGGCAAGACGCCGGCCAGCGGGGACACGCTCGCCGATCTGATCGAGAGCATCGTGCGCGGCATCGAGCGTGGCGGCAAGCAGTGGACGCTGGCGCGCAAGAAGGACAGTCTGCAGCGCGTGCTCAGTGGCAGCCGCGGTGATGCCATCCGGCTTCAGCAGCGCCTGCGACAGTTGATCGGCAACTGGGACTCGGACTCCAGCCCCGGTACCAATCGCGACGCGGCCGTCGAGGTCTCGGCCGAGCTTGCATCCGCAAAACCCGAATCGACGTCCAGCGAGGGCATGGCGTCCGCGCATGCCGTGCCCGAATCTCCTGTTTTGGGCGATGCGCAGGAGGCTGCAATGCAGGCTTCAGATCGTGTTGTCGCCGCTTTCAGCCAGACCGTGGCGCGCGCGCTGCCGTCGGCCGACGCGGGCAACCGCGATCTGGCCGAGGCCATCGCGCAGGCGTCGCAACGCATCCGGACCGAGGGCGCCGGCGAGGCGAACGCCGCCGAAGTCGAAGGCCTGTGCGAACGCGCCGACTGGGTGCTGCAGCATCGCGAGCACCTGTTCGGGCAGATCAGCGGTCTGTGCCTGGAACTGACGGCCAGCCTGACCGACCTGGCCGAGGACGACAGCTGGGCGCAAGGCCAGTGCGACGCGATGCGGGTCACTGTCGAGGAGGGCCTGACTGGGCGCGGTGTCAAGTCGGTCAGTGAACTGCTGCGGTCGACTCGAGCGAAGCAGTCCGAGTTGCGGGTCGAGCGCGATGCGGCCCGCGACGCGCTCAAGCAGATGATCAACCGCATGCTCAGCGAACTGGGTGAACTCGGTTCGCAGACCGGCCGCTTCCATGAAAGCGTCGGCCGCTATGCCGACGTGATCGAGCGTGCCGACACGCTCGAAAGTCTGGCCGGGGTCGTCCGAGAAATGGTCGAGGAAAGCCGCACCGTGCAAGGGCTGGTCGATCAGTCACAGCACCGCTTGCGAGAAGAGCACAGCCGTGCCACGGGCCTGTCGGAGCGAGTGACCGAACTGGAAAGCGAGTTGAAAAGGCTGTCCAACGAGGTCTCCACCGACCAGTTGACGCAGATCGCGAATCGACGCGGCCTGCACCAGGCCTTCGAGGTCGAGTGCTCGCGCCTGGAGCGTGCGCTCGCGGCAGACCCTGGCGGCACCGCCGCGGCAGGCCTGGCGATCGGGCTGCTCGACATCGACAACTTCAAGCGTCTGAACGATGAACTCGGCCACAGCGCCGGCGACGAAGCGCTGAAGGCGCTGGCGACCACGGTGAGCAAGACCCTGCGACCGACCGATCTGGTTGCGCGCTACGGTGGCGAGGAGTTCGTGGTGCTGCTGCCCGAGACGCCAGTCGACGAGGGCCAGCAGATCCTCACCCGCCTGCAGCGTTCGTTGACGGGCGGGCTGTTCATGCACGAGCAGAAATCAGTCCTGGTCACCTTCTCCGCCGGTGTCACCGCCTACCGTGCCGGGGAACGCATCGAGGACGCGCTCGAGCGAGCCGATCTGGCGCTTTACCAGGCCAAGCGGGCCGGCAAGAACCGGACCCTGATCGGCTGACCGGTCGATGGCCTGGACAGTTCGGCACGGCGGAGCCCACGGATGACTGCGCTTACCCAGCCGATGACATACCTTGCGCTGGCGATCGGAGCCGCGTTGCTGTTGCTCGCGGTGCTCTGGCATCGGCGGCGTCTGAATCGGCGCTCGGCATCGAAGCCGGGGGCCGACTCCCTGCGCGAGATGCGCACTGCCGAATTCGTCCGCCTCGTCGGGTTGGCGTTCGAGGCGCGCGGCTACAACGTCGTCGAATCGGGCCTGAAAGGCGCGCGTGCCGAGGGGGCTGTTGACATCGAGTTGCGCAAGGACCGCGAGGCTCATCTGGTGCATTGCAGGCACTGGCGATCGCGCAAGATCGACGTCGATGCGGTACGGGAATTCCACGCGCTGATGACCGAACGCCGCGCGGCCGGCGGCTTCATCGTGACCACCGGGCGATTCAGCCGCGAGGCGATGCACTACGTCCGTGGCCTCAGCCTCAGCCTGATCGACGGGTCGCTGCTCGGACCGATGCTCGACGACGGCCGGTACCGCAAGGCCGCCGTCACCCCGTCGGCCACGATGCCGCTCGATCGGCCGAAGGTGCTCGCGGAATGGGCCCCGGTGTCGGTGATGGCGTCTGTGCCCGATGCGATGGAAGACACCTATGACCTGGCGCGTCGAACAGGAGGTGACACGCGACCGCCGCCGATCCCGCCACCGCCCGGCTGTCCGCTGTGTTCCGCGCCGATGCTGATGCGCACGGCATCGGATGGCAGGCACGCCGGGCGCATGTTCTGGCGCTGCTCGCGCCGCCGTGAATGCAAGGGCGTGCGGCCGCTGGTGTAGAACGTCGACCCCACCACGCCGCGCCGTCGGCAATCCCACCGAAGGAGACCGCGATGAAACCCAAGACCGCAGAAGAGTACGTTCAGATCGATGCGCAGCCCTGGAAAGCCTTTCCCGACGCGTTCTCGACCGGCGGCATCCGCTGGAAGCTCCTGCATGTGTCGCCCGAGCAGGGTGCCTGGACCGCGATCTTCGACTGCCCGGCAGGCTCGTCGTTCGCGCCGCACATCCACGCCGGCCCCGGCGAGTACCTGCTGACCCGGGGCCGCATGGACGTGCGCGGCGGCAAGGCGGCTGGCGGCGACACGGCAGTCGCCCCCGGTTACGGCTACGAGTCCTCGGGCGCCCGCCACGACAAGACCAGTTTCCCGGTAGACAGCGAGTTCTACATGACCTTCCTCGGCCCGCTGACCTTCATCCACCCCGACGGTTCGCCGATCGCGGTGGTGGGCTGGGCCGAAGCGCAGGGCGCCTGGGCCTGACCCTCGCCTAACGCAGCCACTTTCCGAAGAATCCGAACGTCCGGTCCCATGCGATCTGCGACCACGCTGGGTCGTACTGGGTCGCCGGCAAGCGGTGCGGACCGACCGCGGTCTCGTTCGCGAAGGCGTGCTTGGCCAGGTAGCGGTGGCCGGTGTAGCGCACGCCTGCAGCTTTCAGTTTCTGCTCCAGCGCATCGACCGTGGCGATCGGGAAGAATTCGTCTTCGGTCGCCCAGTGCGCAAGCATCGGCGCCCGGATTGCCGTGGCTTCGATGAACTCAATCGGCGGATAGCCGTACCAGACCACGCCCGCATCGACCTCGGGCACCTTCGTCAGGGCCAGCAGGGTCAGCGCACCGCCCATGCAGAAGCCGGTCAGGCCGACCTGCGCCGAGCGCGCCTTCAGGAACTGCACCGCACCTCGGATGTCCTGCGACGCCGCATCGCCGAAGTCGAGACCGCTCATCAGGTGATGCGCCTCCTCGGCTTCGACGGTCGACTGGCCCCTGTACAAGTCAGGTACCAGCGCGAGGTAGCCGGCCTGGGCGAAGCGATCGGCGACTCCGCGAATCTGGTCGTTGACGCCCCACCATTCCTGAACCACCACTATCGCGGGCGCACCTTCGGCGTGGGCCGGCTCGGCCAGATAGCCCTCGATGCGCTTTCCGTCCGGACGATCGAACTTGACGTGTGTTCCCATCGCGGTCTCCCCTGTGTTGAGTCTCGGGCGCAGAGGATAAATGCCGCGGCTCACGGCGTCTTGAGTGGCGGCATCTCGAAGCGCTTGATGAAGCGTCGGTCGATGTGATCCTTCCAGCGCCAGACCCACGCGCCTTCTGCGGACCACGCGCCCCACGATGCGATCGCGCGGCGGTTGCCGGTGGCCAGCAGCGACAGCACGCGGCGCTGCGGCGTGTAGTCGGAGGGCGCCTGCCCGCTGATCGCCGCTTGCAGGTTGTGCGACAACACCGGCCCCATGCGTACCGCAAAAACGCCTGCCTTCGGCAGCGGCTGCGCCCAGGCGGCGCAATCACCGGTGGCGTAGACGTCGGGATGCGAGATCGAACGCAGTTGGCGATCGATGCGTATCCATCCCGATTCGCTGACACCCAGACCGGAGGTCCGCTGCCAGCCATGCGCCTCGGCTCCGGTCGCCCACAGCAGCAGGTCGCTGTCAGTGTGTTGTGCGCTGTCGTGACGTTTTCCCAGTTCGACCGTGGCTTCCAGCTTGGCCAGTGTTCGCCGGGCGTGCCTTGTCGCGCCAGGAGCCAGCCCTGGCAACAGGTCGACACCGGCGCTCACCAGCACCGTGTGCACCGTGCTGCGCGGCTGCATCTGGATGACCCGGTGCCTCGCCGCCAGCAGGGCCTCGAAGCCGGCCGCTCCCCCGCCGATGGCGGTGATGGTCACCGGCCGCACGGCTGCTTGGCACAACAGGGTGTCCAGCGCCGCCTCCCATCGGGCGTGCAGTTCGCCCAGTGGCCGCAGCGCCAGCACCGGAGCCGTTGCATCTGGCGGCGTGAGCGTCGATCCGACGTTGAGCGACAGCAGGTCGTAGTCCAGTGTTCGACCGCTGCCCAGCGCCAGATGGTGCCGGTCGGGATCGAGCGCGACGAGTTCGTCGGCCACCCAGCGCGCTCCTGCCGCGGCGGCCAGCGCGACGAAGTCGATGCAGATGTCCTCGTATCGGTAGTGCCCGGCCAGCCATCCCGGGACCATGCCCGAATAGGGCGCCAGCGCATGCGGCGACACGACCCACAACTCGGCGCCGGCAGGCCGGTGGGTGATCCAGTCCTTCAGCACCTGCGCGTGCGCGTGTCCGGCGCCGACAAGAACGACACGCTTCACTCGAGCCAGCCCGATGGCAGGTGGGCGAGATCGGCGGGCTCGTCGATGTCGTGCACAGGCGCCAGTTCGGCGTGTCGCACGCCGTGCGCCCGCAGCCGTGCGCGGGTGTCATTCATGACGCGATTTGTGCTCCACGCCATGCCTTCAAACAGCCATGGCATGGCATGCCGCACGCCGATCAGCGCGTAGCCACCGTCGTGTGCCGGCACGAAGACCGCGTCGTGCGCGTCGAGTGCCTTGGTGGCGTCGCGCAGCCGGCTTGCATCGAGATGCGGCGCGTCGGTGCCGATCAGCAGCGCGCGTCCGTGGCAGGCCAGCGCCCGATCGAACGCATGGTGCATGCGGGCACCCAGGTCACCTTCGACCTGGATCGACAACTGCACCCGTTCCGATGCGGCGAAGCGGTGAAACGCGGGATGAGACGCATCGGGCGCGCAGCACAGGTCCACCGGGCCCAGCGTGCTGGTCAGCGCCTGCTCGATCGCGTGCGCCAGCAGCCGCTCGGCCAGCATCGCCGCGCCCGCATCGCCCAGCGCCGGAATCAGCCGCGTCTTTGCCCAGCCTGCCACGGGTGCCTTGGCCATCACGATCACCGGGCAACGCTCGCTCATCGGTACGAGCGGGCCAGGGTGTCGGCCGGCGTGCCCATCCAGTACCGCCAGCGCAGGGACCACATCAGCAGGATCGTTCGCCACACCCCATGGCGATCCCAGCGCCGACCCGAGGTCACGACGCGTGCGCGCAGGCACGCCGGACGGCATCGGCGGCGCAGGCGGGTCGACAGCTCGATGTCTTCCATCAGCGGCTGGTCCGGGAATCCGCCGATCGATTCGAAGAGCGTCCGGCGCACGAAGATCGCCTGATCACCGGTGGCGATGCCGGACCAGCGTGATCGAAGGTTCATGAGCGCGGCAATCACCGGCAGCATCACCGACCTGCCTGCGATCTCCACGTCGAAGCGGCCCCATTCGGCTCCGGCTTCCAGCGCAACACCGATCGACGCCATGGCGTTGTCGGGAAGTCGCGTGTCGGCATGCACGAACAGCAGCACCTCGCCGCGTGCCGCGGCGGCGCCGGCGTTGAGTTGCCGCGCTCGACCGCGGGGTGCCTGCAGCACCCGATCGGCGCCGCCGTTGCAGCGCGCCACCGTGTCGTCGTCACTGCCGCCGTCGACCACCAGCACCTCGGCACCGGCGGTGCGCAACGCAGAAAGACCGTCGAGCGTGTCGGCGACGTCTGCCGCCTCGTTCCAGGTCGGGATGACGATGGACAGCGAGGTCCTCATCACCATTCAGCCGCGTTGCCAGGCGAGGAACCGCTCGACCCATCCCAGCACGCGCTGCGGCGCGTGGGCTCGCTTCCACGCTCCGGCCGCGTACTTGTTCGCCTCGGCCAGCGTCGGGTAGGTGTGGACCGTGCCGAGAATCTTGTCGAGTCCCAGGCCGTGCTTCATCGCCAGCACGTACTCGGCGAGCAGGTCGCCGGCGTGCGCGCCGACGATCGTCACGCCGAGAATCCTGTCCTTGCCCGGCACCGTCAGCACCTTGACGAATCCCTGTGGGGTGCCGTCGGCAATCGCGCGGTCGAGGTCGTCGAGCAGGTAACGCGTGACCTCGACCGCGATGCCCTGCGTGGCGGCCTCGGCCTCCGACAGTCCGACGCGCGCCACTTCGGGGTCGGTGAAGGTCGCCCACGGGATCACCGAATAGTCGACACGGAAGCGCTTGAAGCGGCCGAACAGCGCGTTCACCGCCGCATACCAGGCCTGGTGCGCCGCGACGTGCGTCAGCTGGTACGGCCCGGCCACGTCGCCGACCGCGTAGATGTTGGGGTAGAGCGTTTCCAGCCAGGCGTTGGTCGCGATGGTCTTCCTTTCCGTCAGCGGGATGCCCAGTTCCTCCAGCCCGTAGCCCTCGACACGCGGGCTGCGGCCGACCGCACACAGCAGCTGGTCGAAGGCCACTGCGCGCTCCACGCTGCCATGCCTGACGATCAGCCGGCGTTCGCCGTCGACGTTTTCGACCCGCAGCGCTTCGTGACCGGTCAGCAACTCCACGCCGTCGTCGCGCCGGGCCTGCGCGACGAGCGCCGACGCGTCCGCGTCTTCGCGGCCCAGCACCCGCGGCGCCATCTCGACCTGGGTGACCTGGGAGCCCAGCCGCGCAAAGCTCTGCGCCAGTTCGCAGCCGATCGGCCCGCCGCCCAGCACCAGCAGGCGACGCGGCAGTTCGGTCAGCCCCCACAGCGTGTCGCTGGTCAGGAAGCCGGCTTCCTGCAGGCCCGGGATCGGCGGCACGAACGGGCTGGCGCCGGCGGCGATCACGATGCTGCGCGTGGTCAGCGTCTGCGTCGTGCCATCGGAACGGGTCAGCTCGACGCTCCACGGCGAGGTGATGCGCGCGTGTCCCTGCACCACGTCGACGCCGAGCGTGGTGTAACGCTCGATGGAATCGTGCGGCTGGATGTCGCGAATCACGCGCTGCACCCGCGCCATCACGGCCGCGAAATCGACGCGGCCGCTGGCGTCGTGGATGCCCAGCGCCGAGGCCTGGCGGATCTCGTGCGCCAGCTTGGCCGACCGGATCAGCGCCTTGCTCGGCACGCAGCCGAAATTGAGGCAATCGCCGCCCATCCGGTGGCCTTCGACCAGCGTCACCCGGGCCTTGACTGCGGCGGCGATGTAGGCCGTGACCAGCCCGCCCGCGCCGGCTCCGATCACCACCAGATTGCGGTCGAAGCGCTTCGGTCGCGGCCATCGGGCGTAGACCTTTCTACGCTGCAGCGCACCGATCACGTACTTGGCGACGAGGGGGAACACGCCCAGCAACGCGAAGCTCAGCAGCAGCGGTGGCGACAGCACATCGGCCAGACGCGAAATGCCTGCGAGCTGCGTGCCGGCGTTCACGTAGACAGCCGTGCCGCACAGCATGCCGAGCTGGCTGACCCCGTAGAAGCGCGTCGCGGTGATCGGCGTCAGGCCGACCAGCAGATTGACCAGGAAGAACGGAAAGACCGGCACCAGGCGCAGTGTCAGCAAGTACCAGGCTCCGTCGCGCCGCATGCCCTCGTTGACTGGGGCGAGCCGCGAGCCGAAGCGCGCCTGCACGGTGTCGCGCAGCAGGTAACGGGCGGCCAGGAAGGCCAGCGTCGCGCCGATGCTGGACGCGAACGACACCAGCACCAGGCCGAGCCCCAGGCCGAAGACGGCGCCGGCCGCCAGCGTCATCACCGCCGCACCGGGCAGCGACAGTGCGGCCACGGCGACATACAGCGCGAAGAAGCCGCCGGCGAAGGCCGCAGGCGATTGCTGGTACCGCGCGACCAGCGCGTCACGGCTGCCCTTCAGCGCTTCGAGCGTCAGCAGGCTGCCGAGATCGAAGTGCCGGTACAGCATGGCGGCGAGCCCCACCGCCAGCGCGAACGCGGCCCACAGCCAGCGCTGGCGCCTCGCCATGATCACGGAGAGCGTGCCTCGAGCGCGCCGCCGCAGCTGCTGCCCTGGCCGGCAGTGCAGCCGTAGCAGTGATCGGCGACGCGGATGTCCTCGTCGACCGGGCTGTGCTCCAGCAGGTCGCGCACGTGCGCCCGCACGCGGCCGTTCAGCCGCGCCGGCAGGCCGAGCATCTGGTTGAAGTCGCAGTCGTACAGATCACCCTGCCAGTCGACGCTGACCAGTGACTGGCACATCACCGTGGCCAGGTTGTCGGCCTGGAACGCGCCCTTGAGAAGTTGAAGGTAGGTCTCGAACTGCCCCTTCGACACCAGCATGCTGCCGAATCGCTGGATCGGCATGTTGGTCAGCGCGAAGAGGTGGTTGAAGCGGATGCCGAAATGGGCTTCGAGCTCGCGCTTGTAGTCGTCCTCCAGCGCGCCCTGAGGCGGTGGCAGTACCGGCCCCTGCGGGTTGTAGACGAGGTTCAGCGTCAACGTGCTGCCCGGCTGCGCATAGCCCAGCGCGTTGAAGCGCTGCAACGCGGCGATGCTCTTGTCGAACACGCCGACGCCGCGTTGCCGATCGACGTTGGTGACCGAATAGCACGGCAGCGATGCCACCACTTCGACCTGCTGTCCGGCCAGGAATTCGGCCAGGTCTTCCTGCCCGGGCTCGAACAGGATCGTCAGGTTGCAGCGGTCGATCACCCGCACGCCCATCGATCGCGCGGCCTGCACCAGCCGGCGGAACTGCGGATTCAGCTCGGGTGCGCCGCCGGTCAGGTCGATCGTCTGGATGCGGCGCTGCTTGACGATCGCCAGCACCAGGTCCGCGGTGTCGGCGTCCATCTCCTCGGTGCGCGTCGGCCCGGCGTTCACGTGGCAGTGCAGGCAGCTCTGGTTGCAGCGGTACCCGAGGTTGACCTGCAGCGTGTCGATCGAGCGACGACGCAGCGGCGGGAAGTCGGTTCGGGCGAGCAGCGGAAAGGTCGGGTGCATGGGCCTGTGCCTGAGAACGAAACGGTGGCTATCTGGCCGCGCCTTGCGCGATGCGCATGGCTTCCTGCCTCAGTTGCATCGACTTCTGATCGATGGCGTCCAGTTTGGCGCTGGGCTCTTTCACCTTCGACCTGGCTTTGAGGTACTCCGCCTGCTCGGTCATGCCGTTGCACTCCGGTATGCCGGTGTCTCCCTGCTTCGCCTTCATGTGGTCCACGCATTTCTGCAGGGTCTGATTCATGTGGTTGCCCGCCGCAGCCGCTTCGTCGACGGAATCGCAGGCAGACAGGAACAACGCAAGCGCGATGACGAAGAGACTTTTCATGACGGCATGGGCTCGGTTGAGGGCAGGCTGGATTGTGGCGAACGCCGCCGGGCGATCGACTCGCGGGGCTTACAGCCGCACGCTGGCCCGGCCGATGCCATCGAACGCCACGTCGATCTCGTCACCGGGCTGCGCCTGCAACAACCCGCACCAGCTGCCGGTCGTCACCACGCTCCCGGCAGAAAGCACCGCCCCGTTACGGGTGGCGTGACGCAGCCAGGCTGGCACCCCGAAGACCGGATCCGACAACGGGTGGGAGCCACGGAACGTGCGTTCGGCTTGCACGCCGATGCGCACCCGGCAGGCCTGCGTCGGCCACGTGCGCGCCGCATCGAATTCGACCCAGTCACCGAGGACCAGGGCGCCGTGCGACAACATGTCGGCCAGCTGCGCCAGCGCGGGCGCCTGCGGGCCCTCGGCCCAGCGCGAGTCGACGATCTCGATGGACACGCACATGGCATCGATCAAGTCACGCGCGCCAGCCAGGTCGAGCTGCGCCGCGAGTGCCGCATCCACCGGTTCGCGCAGGCGCAACGCCACCTCGGCCTCGACGCCGCCCCGCGCGCAGGGCCAGTCACCTGCTTGCGCCGGACTGCTCCACACGCCGGCTGGCGGCAAGGGGGCGTGAGAAAGGACGGTGTTTCGCGAAGGGCCGCCCAACTTCCAGTACCGGGGCGTGGCGTTGCCGAACCAGCCGAGCTCGAGGGCCACTCGTTCCTGCGTCGCGTAGGCGGCATTCGTGTCTGCCAGTGTGGGTGCTGGTCGTGCTCGATGGTCCTGTCGAGCCTGGATCAAGCGTGAAACGGCGATGTCGATGTCTGTCATGGCGGTGGAAGCCGGTGGTGGCGCGCGGCTGCGGACCGTACGCGTGCATCATCGCAGCGTGCAGACCCCGGTGCGGGGATCAACCGAGACTCGTCACGAAAGGACCCCTGATGCGACGCTTCGTTCCACTTCTTGCGCTGGCCGTCTGCGCTGCAGCGCAGGCCGAGACCATCGGCTCGGTCGACACGGTGTTCAAGTTCATCGGACCGGACCACAAGATCGTGGTCGAGGCCTACGACGACCCGAAAGTCAGCGGTGTGACGTGCTACCTGTCGCGCGCCAAGACTGGCGGGATCAAGGGGGCGCTCGGTCTGGCTGAGGACAAGTCCGAGGCATCGATCGCCTGCCGGCAGGTCGGCCCGATCTCCATTCCGAAGGCACTGCCCGAAAAGGAAGAGATCTTCAACGAGCGAATCAGCCTGGTGTTCAAGAAGCTGCGCATCGTGCGCATGGTCGACCCGAAGCGCAATGCGCTCGTGTACCTGACCTATTCCGACCGGCTGATCGAGGGGTCCCCTCAGAACTCGGTCACGGTCGTTCCTGTCGACCGAGCCGCGATCATTCCTGTGAAGTGATCGGCGCTCCGGAGCGGTCCCTCATGCGTTGCGGTGCGCGCAACCGCTTCCGGGTCGCGAAGCCGGCTGCAGCCAACCCTGCCAGTGCCAGTGCCATGGTTCCGGGTTCGGGAACGGCTCTCGAGATGCGGACTCCGGCGTCGGCTGCCGTGAACTCGATCTTGTCCAGAGACCCGCCGTAGCTGTCACTGAATCCAATGGCGTTGAATCGCAGATCGCCCAGACCGTCGAAGTTGACGAGGCTGGTGTAGTGCTGCCAGAGGTGATTGCTGCCAGGATTTCCGGTGTCGAGCAGCACGCTTCCCAGGTCGATTCCGTCCAGGGAGAACGAGAGTCCGTTTGTCTGCGTGCCGGTTCCCGGCCGCGCCGAATACCAGAAGCTCAGCAAGTACTCGCCAGCGAGTCCGCTCAAGGTCTGCGTCATCGAGCTGTTGCCGTAGGAATCGAGTTCCACGAAGTTCTTCCCGTCGAGCGCGGTGCCGGCGATGTTGTCGCGCAACTCGATTCCGGAGCCGATGCCTGTCCAGCCGGGCAGCGATTTGTAGACACCCCAGGTTCCTGCAGCTTGAGGAGTCGCCTCGAAGCTGCCGTTGGTCACGAGGTTCGCAGCCGCCGGGAAGAACGGCAATGAAATCAGCGCGGCAATGAGCAGTTTCTTCATGGTTGGTGAGGATGTCCGGATGGTTCGTGGGGCGCGTTTTCAACAGTGATAGGGGATGGTCGCCTGTCTGCTGCCTGCCATGGCGTCCATCGCACTTGCCTGTGGGCGGCCACGTGACTTCCTCCACGCGTCCAGCGGCCGTGAGTTGTTTTTTGAGCGCAGGCCGAGCCCGTTCCTGCTCCGGATCGTTGCAACCGGTCGTCGGTATTGGCGGGGGAAATCGCCGAGGCCCACTCCAGGATGGATCTGAACGCCGCTTCGAGAAGCAGGGCGGTCTAGACCAAAGGCATTGGCCTGCCTGATGATGCGGAGAGGTCACGCAAACGCTGATGCGCACTGTCATCCCATGCGACGGGCAACTGGTTCCTGGCCTGCAGGTAGTGGTGGGTGAACACGTCGAGGTAGGCCTCCAGCGTTTGTTCGGCAGCCTGCTCGCCCGCGAGATTCAGGCACAGGGCGGCCACCTCGCTGGTGCAGAAGTGGTCGTCGCGGCGGGAGCGTCGCAGCTTGTATCGCGACAGCTGGTCCGGCTTCAGGCTGAGCACTGGAAGGTGGTCGAGGTACGGGCTCTTGCGGAACATCTTGCGTGCCTCGGACCAGGTGGCGTCGAACAGGATGAACAGCGGGCGCTTGAGGGGTTCACCACAGGGGACGTCCGTCAACTCGACGCTGTGCACCACGCGCTCGGGCTCGACGTACTCCGCAGGAAACACCACATAGGGCTGCCATTGCGGATCGCTCAGCAGGATCAGCAACCCGGGGTCTGTTTCGGTGCGCGCCCAGCTGAAGGCAAAGGTGTCGGCCACGACATCGGCGATCAGCCAGCCCGTGTTGGTCGGCTTGAGCGGCTCGATATCGGCCATCAGCAGGCACACCCCCGACCGCGTAGGCACCGCCGGGCGCAATGCGCACATGCAGTGGCTGGGCAGCAGCCGGCAGCCTGCACACCGCTCGCGCTTGAAACCGCCGCGCGCGAGAAAGGGTTTGGCACTGCGCGCCAGGCGGGCGGTGCGCAGGCGGGAGACGGCGTGGAGCATGGGGTGTCTCGAGGAGCGGGCGCCGCGACGCCACTGGGGTTTCGTGGCACATCCATGCCGACATCGGCGGCTTGTCGTCAAGGGCCAAACTAGCCGGTTTCAGTCGGCTGACGAACTCCGCCCGCGAACCGGTCGTTCGCGGGCGGAGATGGTAGCTCGGTCCTGGCTGGCGTGCGGCGGTTCGCCCAGGTCTTCTCTCAGAGCTGGGCCGAGCGCAGCTAGACGCGGCACCCCCTTCAGCGCTGCACCGTCAGTACCGCCGATGCGGTTGCGCCATTGGCTCTGGCGCTCAAGGTGACAGCGGTATTTCGCGAGACCTTCGAAGTGGTGACCGTGAACGTGGCGCTGGTTGCGCCGGCGGGCACCACCACCGTGGCCGGCACGCGGGCCACCGATGTGTTGCTGCTCGAGAGCAACACCGTCACTCCGGCTGCACTGGACACGGTGACCTTGCCCGTGGTGCTCGTGCCGCCCCGCACCGCCGTGCTGCCGAGCACGACCGAGGTCGGCTTGGCCGGTGCCACCACGGCATTGGAGGTGATCACGATGGGCGCTGCGGCGGCTGCTGCACCCAATGTGTCCGTGACGGTGAGTCGTGCGGTGTAGCTGCCAATGGCATACACATGCGATGGGCTGGCGGCGCTGGACGTCTGGCCATCACCGAAGTCCCAGGCGTAGCCCGCGATCTGACCATCGGGATCGCTTGAGCCCGTTGAGCTGAACTGCACCGTCAGCGGAGCCGGGCCCGCGGTGGTGTTGGCGCTGGCCATCGCCACAGGCGGCTGATTGGCCTGGCCGCTTTGAGCGTATCGGTACAGGACCGAACTCGCAGGCGCGTTGGTGAGCAGGTTCACGGGCGTATCACCCAGCACGTGCACGCCGCCATCGCTGGCGATCCGCATGCTCACGCCTTGGGTTGAGTCCGCGGTGTTGGCAAACCACGCCTGGATACCGGCGGCCGTGAGCTTGACGGTCGCGGTGCTTGTGGCCTGGACACCGCTGGCCAGCGTCACGCGGCTTTGGCCGGTGACGTAGGCCGCGTTGTCAGGTCCGATCGCCAGCGCAAAGGGCTGGGAACCAGACGAGCCGAAGGTGCCTGAGCCGAAGCTGTGCGTCCACAGCGGATTGCCCTGGGCGTCAAGCTTCAACGTGAGCCAGACGTAGCTGATCGATGTACCCGTGCTGACGTTGCTCACGCCACTGACCACCAGGTTGCCAGTGGTATCGAAAGCGGCGCGCATCGCGGCTCCGCGAAGCGGAAAGGTTCGCCACCAGGCCGGACCGAACGCGGCGTTGAACTTCATCACCATGAAGTCCAGTCCGACGGCACCGACCACAGCCGATTCCCCGGTGGAAGAAACCGCCACGGCGGGCTCCACGGCGGTGGCGAGGTGGGCGGTCGACAGCGTGTTCCCGGCAGCGTCGAGGAATACCACCTGCGCTTCGCCAGTGGCGCTGGATCGACCGGCTGCGAGTACCTGGCCGGCAGGAGTCAGGGCCATTCCTTCCGTGCCCGACACGCTGTCCGCCCCCCAGCTCCGCACCCACTGGAGCAGGCCTTGCGGGCTGTAGCGCGTGACGGTGATGTCGGCGGCCATACCGCCGGTCCCATTGGGCACCAGCCGGCGCCCCAGCACGTACACATTGCCAGCCGTGTCCGTCAACGCCTTGTAGGCCAGGCTGCCGGCCGTGGCCACGGAGTCCCGCCAAAGCAAGTTGCCGGCGGTGTCGAATTTCAGAACCACGGCGCCTTGTGGCTGCCCGGCGCTGTCGTGCAGGTATCCGGTGGTCACGACGTTTCCGGCGCCGTCAACGGTGACACTGGTGCTGCGCGCCGGGCTGGTGACGCTCCCGAAACTGCGCTGCAAGAGCGTGGTTCCGGCCGGGCTCACCTTCTTGATCTGCATCGACGTCGTAGCGGTCACGCTGCCGGCAAGCCAGGCGTTGTTGGCCGCATCCGCGGCCACCATCGAGCCGCTGGCGCCACTCTGGCTGGATGTCCAGTCGGGTGTTATCTGTGCCTTTGCAGTCAGAGGCGGAAGGACAGCGAGTGCAGCGGCCAGCAGCCACCAGGGTTTCAAGAGCGACAGACGGGTTCTCATATGGTTCCTTTCAAGCACGTTCAGCATGATCTTTCGAAGATTCGGATCAGGTTCCTCACGTACGAGCTGACAGGCAGGTGATCGCGGCCGGGCCTGGTGGGTGGTTGACATCAGCAAGGTCAGCACGCCATGTGCCAGATGCTGTGCGCCCGCGAAACACAGTCAAATCAAGAACCTGGGACCGAGGTCGACCTGCGCCGGTCCGCCGGCAGGTGCAATTGACCCAACCCGTTGGGTCAATTGACCCAGCACATTCGGTGTGGTGAATGGCTACCAAGGCGGCCACTTGTCTTTCCAGGGCTCACTGAACAGCTGCTGACCACCGACATTGCGCAGAAATTCTCCGGCCCCTGCTGTGCGTCGGGTTGACGGGCGTCAACGAACGCGACGGACAAGAGGTTTGGCGGATGACCCACATCAAGGTCGCCCGGCGGGGCCCGTCTCAGTATTGCCAGATCATCGTGGACGTTGCAGGGCGCTGCTTCCTGTCTGCGCCGCGACCTGGATCCCGACCAATATCTTCCGACAGCGACAGCCCAGCCCGAGGAGTTGCACATGAAGCTCGGCACCTCGATGACCGGTCTGTTTGCCGAGGCGCCGGGCCTCGGCAGTGAGGGTTGGCGGTCCCTGGCCGCTGCGTTGGTATTGAAAGAAGACTGAATGGGATCCAGGCTCGTCGATCACCTGCAGCGCCTGAACGGATGGCGCCTGTGGCTGGTGTTTTCCGTGGTGACCGTGGTCGCCGCGGTGTGCATCGTGTCGCTGATGGATCTGGCCCTGATGGGCCGGATCACGTCCGACTACCTGCTGACCGGTCTGGTCACGGCGGCCATCGTGGCGCCGGCGAGCCTGTTCCTGATGAGCGCCCTGCTGCAGGAGATCGCCGCACAGCAGCGGCAGGACCTGTCGCGCAGCGTTGAAAGCGCCGAGGCGCGGCTGCGTGTTGCACTGGATTCCTCGGACGAGGGCATCCTGATGGTGGCGGCAGACGGCAAGGTGCTTTCCGCCAACAAGCGCTTTTTCGAGCTCTGGCGCGTGCCGCCGAAACTGGCGACCGCGGGCCGGGACGACCTGCTTCTGGCTCATGTGCTCGACCAGTTGGCCGATCCCGAAGGGTTCATGGCAGGCGTGCAGCGGCTCTACGGCAGCGATGACCAAGCCAATGACACGCTGCAGTTCAAGGATGGTCGGGTGTTCGAGCGCTATACCCGGGCCTTGGCCCTTGGCGGCGAACAGGGCCGCATCTGGTGCTTCCGTGACGTTTCGGACGAGGCCCACATCCGCGAGGTCCAGAGCATCGTCGTCGCGCGGAACCGCCTGCTCGAGGAGCGAGTGCTCGAGCGATCGCGCCTCCTGGCAGACCGCGAGAACCATCTGCACAATGTCATCAACAACGTGCCGGCAATGATTGCCTACGTGGACGCGGATCAGCGTTACGGCTACGTCAACGCCAGCTACCAGGCTTGCTTCGCGAGCGGCACCGGCGACATCACCGGTCGCACCGTGCGCGAGGTACTCGGTGAGGCGCGCTATGCCGTGGCGCGCCCGCTGATCGAGCGCGCGCTGCAGGGGCAGTCGCCAACGTACGACTGGGAGCCCTTTCCGGGCGTGTGGCAGGTCATCCACTATGCGCCCCGGTTCGACGCAGAAGGGCGCGTTGCGGGCTACTACGTTCTGGGCACCGACATCAGCGAACGCAAGGCCGCCGAGCAATCGCTCGGGGACTCCCGCAGGTTGCTGAAAGCGATCATCGACGCGGCGCCCATGCGGGTTTTCTGGAAAGACCAGGATCTGCGCTACCTGGGTTGCAATCCTGCGTTCGCGCGCGACGCCGGCAAGGAAACCCCGGAGGACCTTCTGGGGAAAGACGACCATCAGATGAGTTGGGCGGAGCAGGCGGAAATCTATCGAGCGGATGACCGGGCCGTGATGGCGTCCGGCGTCGCGAAGCTTTTCTACGAGGAACCGCAGACCACACCGGACGGGCGGACCGTCTGGCTGAGCACGTCCAAGGTGCCCCTGAGGAGTGATGACGGCCGGATCATCGGAGTGCTGGGCATCTACGAAGACATCACCGAACGCAAGCAGGCCGAAGGCGCAATCCGCGAACTCAATGCCAATCTGGAGCGCCGCGTCCAGCAGCGCACCTCCGAGCTGGAGATCGTCAACGCCGGCCTCATGCAGGCGTGTGACGCAGCGCAGACCGCCAGCCGCGCCAAGAGCGCCTTTCTGGCCAACATGAGCCACGAGATCCGCACGCCGATGAACGGCATCCTCGGCATGGCCGGACTGCTGCGCCGGGGGGGTGTCACGGCGAAGCAGGCAGAACTGCTCGATCGCATCGACACGTCGTCAACGCACCTGCTTCAGGTCATCAGCGACATCCTCGACCTCTCGAAGATCGAGGCCGACAAGCTCAGCCTGGAGGTGGCACCGCTGGCGCTGACATCGCTGCTGATGCGCGTCGGCGAGATGATCGGCGAGCGCGCACACGACAAGGGCCTGCAGGTGCATGTGGAGCGGCCGACGTTGCCCGATGGACTGGTGGGCGACGCCACGCGCCTGAAACAGGCGCTGCTGAACTACGCCACCAATGCCGTCAAGTTCACCGCTGCCGGCAGTGTCGCGTTGCGCGTGATCGTGCAGGAAGCCGAGACCGACAGTGCATTGCTGCGCTTCGAGGTCGAGGACACCGGTATCGGCATCGATGCGCCCACGAAGGCCCGGCTGTTCCGTGCGTTCGAGCAGGCCGACAGCTCGACCACGCGCGCCTATGGCGGCACCGGGCTCGGGCTGGCGATCACCCGCCGACTGGCCGAGTTGATGGGTGGCGAGGTCGGCGTGGACAGTCAGCCCGGGAAGGGCAGCCGGTTCTGGTTCACTGCCAGACTGGCCCGCTGTGCCGGGGCCCTGCCACCGCCGCACAAGCTGGACACCCGAGATGCCGAGGCGCTGCTTCGGCAACATCATGCGGGCCGGCGGGTGCTGCTGGCCGAAGACGACCCGGTCAATCGCACGGTGGTGGAGGCTCTGCTGATGGACGCTGGGTTGCAGGTGACCTCGGCACATGATGGTGTCGAGGCGGTCAAGCTGACGACATGCGAGCCGGTCGACCTGATCCTGATGGACATGCAGATGCCGCGGCTCGACGGCCCGGATGCGGCCCGGCGCATCCGGCAGACCTTGTACGGCGCCACCGTGCCGATCATCGCGCTCACCGCCAACGCGTTTGCGGAGGATCGGGATCGCTGCCTGGGCGCCGGCATGGACGACTTCATCACCAAGCCGGTCGAAGCCGAGGCGCTGTTCGAAGCCGTGCTCGCGTGGCTGTCGAAAGGAAAGCCTGAACCGGACCAGACACACGGCCGAGTGCAGGGCTGAGCCTGCTTCGAATTCAGCGCACTCTTTCACGAAGGCCTGCATGGCTTCTTCGTTGCCACAGCGCGAGCAGCAACGCACCGGCGAGCAGCCACAGGCCAGTCGGAATCCAGTCGAGCACAAGGCGAAGCGCGCTGTCGCTCGGCAGGCTGGTCAGGCCCGAGGCGAGCAGGCCCATGCGCAGCAGGGTCGCCAGCGCCAGAGTCGATGACAGCGCGCCGCTGAAACGGCCTTCGGCACCGGTGTGGCCGAGCGCCAGCGCGGTCGAGAAGGCGCCCATCAGCAGGCCTGCCCAGGCGGCGCCAGCAACTGCCTGTGCCGCGACCAGCAGCCCGATCGTAGCGGCGCCCGCCGCGCAGGCAGACGCAGCGGCTGCAGCCAGGCCCGCTGCGCCCATCACTGCCATTCCGCCATGGCGCTTCGTCGCCCGCGAGGCCGGCCAGAGGCCCAGGTTGAAGCCGATCCAGAAAACCGGGGCCAGCATCTGAAGGTTGTCCGCAGTGGCGTGGCGCAGATACAGCGGCGTGCTGTTCAGGAAGACATGCACCTGAAACGCGATCGCTGCCAGTGCTGCCGCGACGAGGCAAGGCCCCCAGGGCAGGCGCAGCGGATCGGACGCTGGTATGTCCGCGGCGGGCGTGACCGTGGCGGGCGACCGGCCTTGCAGCACCCGCTCGGCGGCGACGATGCCAACCGTGGTGGTGGCGAGCGCCACGCTGGCGAGTGCGAACGGCCAGCGCGGGTCCACCTCGCGCAGGGCCACGCCCAGGTAGGGCGATATCGCAGCCGCCAGACCGAGTCCCAGCATCACCAGCGCCACCAGCCCGGGCTGGCTCGGCTTGGCGGCGTAACGCCCGATGATGTTCAGCGGCGGCGCGCGCAGGGCTGACGAGCCGAGCGTCCACAGCACTGTCGCCGCGATGAACAGGGCCGCCGATCCCTGAGGTGCGATCAAGGGCAGCAGCAGGAAAGCCGCGCAGGACACCACTGTGGTCGCGAGCACCGCCGGACCGATTCGGCCATTCAGCTGCGCCATGCGGTCGGAGGCCACCCCGCACGCATAGTCGGACAGCAGGAACACGAGCTGGTCCAGCATCAGCAGCCAGATCACGGCCGTCTTCGGGATGCCCGCCTGCGCAGCGAGTTGCGGCAGGTAGATCACGTAGACCGTCCAGGTCAGCGCGAAGAAGAACTGCACCACCGCCACGTAGAGACCGACGCGGTGGGGAACGGCTGCTGTCATGGGCGCTGGGCGTCGTGGGGAGGTCCGAGCATAGGGGTAAAAAAAGAAACGGGCCGCGAAGGCCCGTCTTTCCTGGCTGTCTGGCGGAGAGGGCGGGATTCGAACCCGCGGGGGGTTATTAGCCCCCGCACGCTTTCCAGGCGTGTGACTTAAACCGCTCATCCACCTCTCCGGAGCCCGTTAGTCTATCCGACGGCCTTCAGTGCATGGGCGCTCAGAGTCTCCAGCGAAACGTGATCGAGTGCGCTGCGGTGGGTGCATTCCAGGACCAACGGCGGCGCGACGCCCGCCTTCAGCGCTTCAAGCCAACGTGTCACGCACAGGCACCAGCGGTCGCCCGGTTTCAATCCGGCGAACCGGAACTCCGGGTTCGGTGTCACCAGGTCGTTGCCCTGCTGTGTCGAGTACGCCAGAAACTCTTTCGTGACCTTGGCGCACACCACATGGGTCCCGGCGTCGTCGGCGCGGGTGTTGCAGCAGCCATCGCGGAAGTATCCGGTCAGCGGATCGTAGGAACAGGGCATCAGCTCTGTGCCCAGCACGTTGGTGGGCATGGTCAGTTCGCTCCCGGCGGCTTGGATTTCAGCAGCGTCATGGCGGTGGCGATCAAACCCGACACCTCGCTCATGTTGCCCGGCACGATCATCGTGTTGTTCTTCTGGGCCAGTTGCGCGTAGGCCTCTACGGCCTTCTCCGCCACCTTCAGCTGCACTGCCTGTTCTCCGCCTGGCGAGCGAATGGCCTCGGCGATCTTGCGGATGGCTTCGGCGGTGGCATCGGCCACGGCAATGATGGCCGCTGCCTCGCCCTGAGCATTGTTGATATCGGCCTGGCGCTGGCCTTCGGATCGCGCGATGAATGCTTCGCGCTCGCCGGTGGCGATGTTGATCTGCTCCTGCTTGCGGCCTTCGCTGGCGGCGATCAGCGCGCGCTTTTCACGCTCGGCGGTGATCTGCGCCTGCATCGAGTGCAGGATGGCGGCGGGCGGCGTCAGGTCCTTGAGCTCATAGCGCAGCACCTTCACGCCCCAGTTCGCGGCGGCTTCATCCAGCGATGCAACGACGGACAGGTTGATGTGGTCGCGCTCCTCGAATGTCTTGTCGAGTTCCATCTTGCCGATCACCGATCGCAGCAGGGTCTGCGCAAGCTGGGTGATGGCCGAGATGTAGTTGCTCGAACCGTAGCTGGCGCGCATCGGGTCGGTCACCTGGAAATAGATGATCCCGTCGACCTGCAGCTGCGTGTTGTCCTTGGTGATGCAGACCTGGCTGGGTACGTCGAGCGGCACCTCCTTCAGCGAATGCTTGTAGGCCACGCGCTCGACGAACGGCACGACGAACTTCAGTCCTGGCGTCAGTGTCCGGTCGTACTTGCCCAGGCGTTCGACGACCCAGGCGTTCTGCTGGGGGACGATCTTGAATGTGCGGACGATGAAGATGATCGCGATGACAGCGATGACGACGGCAAATTCCATGAGATTCTTTTCGTTGAATGAGTGGAAGGGGCCGGACTACGAGGCCGAGGGGTCCGTCGTGGCAGAGAGGTCGGGCGTACGCCGCGCTGGCGGTGATGCCGGCGCCACCACGAGCCAGTTTCCCTCGACGGCGGTCACCTGGTGAGCGCCCGCATGCGCGTCGCAGCCGGGCTGCAGGCGAGCTGTCCACAGGGTGCCTCGATAGGCAACGCGTGCGGTGCGGTCGTCAGCCCACTCGACCACCCGCACCGTTTCGCCGATGTCCAGATTGACATCGCGATTCTCGCGGGCCGGCAGGCTGTGTGGATGATGCATGCGCTTCCAGTGCCACAGCGCCGTGGCACCGCTGCCCACGGCCGCTGCTGCCACGACCTGCATCGTGCCCCCCAGACCGAGGTGCGCCGCCAGCGCACCGCAGCCGAGGCCGAGGGCAATCATCAGCAGATAGAAGGTGCCGGTCGCCAGTTCGACGGCCACCGCCAGCCCGGCTGCCACCCACCAGATCGTGGCGTGTGCAATGTCCATGTCGCCCTCGTGTTTCCAGGTCTGAAGCAACCCGGCGCAGTGTAGTTCGCGTGCGTCGTTTCGCAGCGGGGCCGCGTTGCGTGCGGTGTGGCGAAAACGGTGTCGAGGCGCCACGCCTTCGGCCTAA
Organism: Rhizobacter sp.; assembly: GCA_046154125.1. Taxonomy (GTDB): domain Bacteria; phylum Pseudomonadota; class Gammaproteobacteria; order Burkholderiales; family Burkholderiaceae_C; genus PBB1. The sequence continues at coordinate 50,579 of JBJXEJ010000167.1, forward strand.
ACTTCGCGCTCTTTCCACGCTGCCCACCGGGACTGCCATGCTGCGCTTTCGCTTTCCGATCGTGATCATCGACGAGGACTACCGGTCGGAAAACACCTCCGGTCTCGGCATCCGTGCGCTGGCGCAGGCCATCGAGAAGGAAGGCTTCGAGGTGCTGGGCGCCACCAGCTACGGCGATCTGAGCCAGTTCGCGCAGCAACAGAGCCGTGCCGGGGCCTTCATCCTGTCGATCGACGACGAGGAGTTCACGCCTGGCCCCGAGCTCGATCCGGCGGTGCTGAACCTTCGCAAGTTCATCGAGGAGATCCGCTTCAAGAACGCCGACATTCCCATCTACATCTATGGCGAGACGCGCACCTCGCAGCACCTGCCGAACGACGTGCTGCGCGAACTGCACGGTTTCATCCACATGTTCGAGGACACGCCGGAGTTCGTCGCGCGTCACATCATCCGCGAGGCCAAGACCTACCTCGACGGGCTGGCCCCTCCGTTCTTCAAGGCGCTGATGGATTACGCGCAGGACGGTTCGTATTCATGGCACTGCCCGGGGCACAGCGGCGGCGTGGCGTTCCTGAAGAGCCCGGTCGGCCAGATGTTCCACCAGTTCTTCGGCGAGAACATGCTGCGTGCCGACGTCTGCAATGCGGTCGAGGAACTAGGCCAGCTGCTGGACCACAACGGCGCCATCGGCGCGTCCGAGCGCAACGCCGCGCGCATCTTCAACGCCGACCACTGCTTCTTCGTGACCAACGGCACCAGCACCAGCAACAAGATGGTGTGGCACCACACGGTGGCGCCGGGTGACGTGGTCGTGGTCGACCGCAACTGCCACAAATCCATCCTGCACGCGATCATCATGACCGGCGCGGTGCCGGTGTTCCTGCGGCCGACGCGCAACCACTACGGGATCATTGGCCCGATCCCGGAGTCGGAGTTCTCGCCTGACGCGATCCGCAAGAAGATCGCCGCCAACCCGCTGCTGAAGGGCGTCAACGCGAAGACTGTCAAGCCTCGCATCCTGACGCTGACGCAGAGCACCTACGACGGCGTTCTGTACAACACCGAGACCATCAAGCACGCGCTCGACGGCTACATCGACACGTTGCACTTCGACGAGGCCTGGCTGCCGCACGCGGCGTTCCACCGTTTCTACGGCAGCTACCACGCGATGGGAAAGAAGCGCGTTCGGCCGAAGGACCAGATCGTCTTCGCCACCCAGTCCACCCATAAGTTGCTCGCCGGCATCAGCCAGGCTTCGCAGGTGCTGGTGCAGGACGCGGTCGACCGCAAGCTCGACCGCCATCTGTTCAACGAGGCCTACCTGATGCACACCAGCACCAGCCCGCAGTACGCGATCATCGCCAGCTGCGACGTGGCGGCGGCGATGATGGAAGCGCCGGGCGGGCCCGCACTGGTGGAGGAAAGCCTCGCCGAGGCGCTCGATTTCCGCCGCGCGATGCGCAAGGTCGACAAGGAGTTCGGCCGCGACTGGTGGTTCAAGGTCTGGGGCCCGGACAAGCTTTGCGCCGAGGGCATCGGCAAGAGCGTCGACTGGGTGCTGAAGGCCGGCGAGAAGTGGCACGGCTTCGGCAATCTGGCCGAGGGCTTCAACCTGCTCGACCCGATCAAGAGCACGATCATCACGCCGGGACTCGACATGTCCGGCAAGTTCGCCAAGACTGGCATCCCGGCCAGCATCGTCACCAAGTACCTGGCCGAGCACGGCATCGTGGTCGAGAAGACCGGGCTTTACTCGTTCTTCATCATGTTCACGATCGGCATCACCAAGGGCCGCTGGAACACGATGGTGACCGCGCTGCAGCAGTTCAAGGACGACTACGACCGCAACCTGCCGATGTGGAAGATGCTGCCAGAGTTCGTTGCCAAGTACCCCCGCTACGAGCGCATGGGCCTGCGTGACCTGTGCCAGAGCATCCATGCGATGTATGCCAAGGGCGACATCGCGCGGCTGACCACCGAGATGTATCTGTCCGACCTGCAGCCCGCGATGAAGCCGAGTGATGCCTACGCCTACATCGCGCACCGCCGGACCGAGCGCGTCGAGATCGATGCGCTCGAGGGTCGCATCACGACCACGCTGCTGACGCCATACCCGCCGGGTATCCCGCTGTTGATTCCAGGCGAGGTGTTCAACAAGAAGATCGTCGACTATCTGCGCTTCACGCGCGACTTCAATGCCGCGTTTCCGGGCTTCGATACCGATGTGCACGGCCTGGTCGAGGAAGACCTCGAAGGCGGCGGCAAGCGCTACGGCGTCGACTGCGTGCGCGAGGATTGAGCCGTCGCGCCGGGGCCCGCGATGTTCACCTACGTCTGCCTCGGCACCAACGACCTGCCGCGTGCGGTCGCGTTCTATGACCCGGTGATGGCCGCCCTCGGGCAGCAGCGTTGCGACACCTCCAGCGAACCCGATGGGGATGGCTGGGTCGGTTGGGGCACCTACATCGACGAAGGCCGGATCGAGGTCGCGCTGTGGCTGTGCGAACCGTTCAACGGCCTGCCGGCCAGCGTCGGCAACGGGACGATGGTGGCGTTTGCCGCAGCATCCTGGGAGCAGGTCCAGGCCTTCCACCGCGAGGCCCTGCAGCACGGCGGCACGTCTGAAGGCGAGCCCGGTCTGCGTACCCACTACGGGCCGGATTTCTACTCGGCCTACGTGCGCGACCCCGACGGCAACAAGCTGGCGGCGGTGTGTCGGGGTATCGAGATTCCGCAGTGATGGCCTGCGGCCCAGGCACGCGAGCTTCCGCCGACGACTCGCCTCGGGCCTGCCGTCATCGAGCCGTCACCAAACGTTCATAAGCTCGTCGGACTTTCCGGCGCTGGGCTCATCGCCCGGCTCCCGAGAGAGGGATGGCGCGCGCTGTCACCACCACCTCACCCAAGGACGGGACCTCATGAACAAGTCATTCATCGCCGCGGCATTGCTCGCCGGCACTTCATTGATCTCGATGTCGGCGCAGGCTGGCGAACGCGGCGACGACGATCGCGACGGCAGCAGACCGCTCACCGTCGCGGTCTTCGGAGACTGGCCGTACAACCAGAACCTTCTGGACAACGCACCGCTCCTGACAAAGTCTGTCAACGCCGATCGCAGCGTCAGCCTGGTGCTGCACGTGGGGGATATCCACTCGGGCAGCATGCCCTGCACCAGCGCCGGCATCCTGCCGCCGATCGTGACGTCGAACCCGGGCTGGAACCAGAACGTGTACTACCAGTTCCAGCAGTTCAAGGCCGCAGTCGTCTACACGCCGGGCGACAACGAGTGGACCGATTGCCACAAGGGCAAGGAAAAGAGCGCGGGCGATCCGCTGAAGGAGTTGGCCAGCGTGCGCAGCCTCTTCTTTGCCCAGCCTGGTCGGACCCTCGGTGGCAACACGAAGCAGGTGCTGAGTCAGTCCCAGGCCTTTGATTCCGCTTACCCGGCCGATGCCCAGTTCGTCGAAAACGTGATGTGGGAAGACTCTCGCGTGGTGTTCGCCACGCTGAACATGCCAGGCTCGAACAACGACGGCTTGCCGTGGACCGGCATCTTCAACAACCCGAGCGCGCAGGCCAAGGAAGTGCAGGAGCGCACCGACGCCGATCTGCGCTGGCTGAAGAACACTTTCGACAAGGCCGAGTCGCGTCGAGCTCGGGCTGTCGTGATCGCCTTGCAGGCCAACATGTGGGACCCGGAGGCACTGGCTGCTGGAGGTGATGGGCTGTTCAACTACACGCCGTTTGTCAGGAAGCTGGCCGAGTTGAGCCTGCACTTCGGCAAGCCGGTGCTGCTGCTGAACGGCGACTCGCATGTGTACGGTTCGGACCGTCCCCTGGCCGATCCCGCCAGCGCCACGGGCCTGATCCACGCGACGGCGTCGGTACCCAACCTGACCCGAATCACCGTGCAGGGATCGACCAACGCACCGGCGGAATGGTTGCGCCTGACCATCGATACGCGCAATTCAGAGCCCTTCACCTGGTTGAACGTGCCCTATTGCAAGGACCCGCTGACCAGCTGCCAGTGATCCAGTCAGGTTGCTGTGGCCTCGTTGCGCAGCAACCTTTTCGTGAATCCCGGGCTGCCGTCTTGCGGTGGCTCGGGATTCAGAACAGACCCGATACTTTCCCGTCATCGTCGATGTCGATGCGCTCTGCCGAAGGCACCTTGGGCAGGCCTGGCATCGTCATCATGTCGCCGCAGATCGCGACGATGAAACCGGCGCCGTTGGCCAGGCGCACCTCGCGCACGTTCAGCGTGTGGCCGCTCGGGGCACCGCGCACCGACGGGTCGGCCGAGAACGACATCTGCGTCTTCGCCATGCAGACCGGGAACGCGCCGTAATCCTTGTTCCATTCGTCGAGCTGGCGGCGCACGGCATCGGTGAAGGTCACCTGGCCGGCGCCGTAGATCTTGGTGGCGACGGCGGTGATCTTGGCCTGCAGCGTGTCGCTGTCCTCGTAGACGAACTTGTGGTGGCCGTGGCCGTTCTCGGCCATCTCGACCACCGCACGCGCCACGTCCTCGGCACCCTTGCCACCTTCGGCCCAGTGACGCGCGACGACGAAACGGCCGCCCAGTGCCTCGATGCGGGCCTTCAGCAGCGCGATCTCCGCGTCGGTGTCGAAGGTGAAGTGATTGACCGACACCACGCATGGCAGACCGTAGTGCAGCGTGATGTTCTTCAGGTGACGCTCGATGTTGACGATGCCCTTGTCCAGTGCGTCGAGGTTCTCGCGGTTCAGGTCTTCCTTCTTGACGCCACCGTGGAATTTCAGAGCGCGGATCGTGGCCACCAGCACCACCGCTGCTGGTTGGAGTCCGGCCATGCGGCACTTGATGTCGATGAATTTCTCGGCACCCAGGTCCGCGCCGAAGCCGGCCTCGGTGACCACGTAGTCGGCCAGCTTGAGGCCGGCCTTCGTCGCCATGACCGAGTTGCAGCCGTGGGCGATGTTGGCGAACGGGCCGCCGTGGATGATGGCCGGGTTGTTCTCGAGCGTCTGCACCAGGTTCGGCTTGATCGCGTCCTTCAGCAACGTGGCCATCGCGCCCTGGGCGTTCAGGTCGCGGGCGTACACAGGTTTGCGGTCGCCCTGCGTGTAGCCGATGACGATGCGGCCCAGGCGCGCCTTCAGGTCGTTGCGCGACAGCGCCAGGCACAGGATGGCCATCACTTCCGACGCGACGACGATGTCGTACCCATCCTCGCGCACGAAGCCGTTGGCGGTGCCGCCCATGCCGACGACGATCTTGCGCAGCGCGCGGTCGTTCATGTCGACGACGCGCTTCCACTGGATCAGGCGCGGATCGATGCGCAACTCGTTGCCCTGGTGGATATGGTTGTCGATCAGCGCCGACAGCAGGTTGTGCGCCGCGCCGATGGCGTGGAAGTCGCCGGTGAAGTGCAGGTTGATGTCTTCCATCGGCACGATCTGCGCGTAGCCGCCGCCGGCCGCGCCGCCCTTGACGCCGAACACCGGGCCCAGCGACGGTTCGCGCAGGCAGATCATGGTCTTCTTGCCGATGCGGTTCAGCGCATCGCCCAGGCCCACCGTGGTGGTGGTCTTGCCTTCGCCGGCCGGCGTCGGGCTGATCGCGGTGACCAGGATCAGCTTGCCGTCGGGACGGTCCTTCAGGCTGTTCAGGTACTCGAGGGAAATCTTCGCCTTGTAGTGGCCGTACGGTTCGAGTGCATCCTCCGGGATGCCGATGAGGGCCGCCACCTGGTTGATGCGGTGCATCGTGGCCTGCTGCGCGATATCGATGTCGGATGCCATGTCTACTCCGTGATGCGTGTGGTGAGAGGCCCCGGCTGGCAGGTCTCGTTGCGTTCGGGCAGAACTCTATACGGGAGCCGGATCTCGTCTGCTCGGTACTTTCGTGTGCGCTGTTTCAGCGCGCCGCGCCGATCGTGGCCGCCTTCGCGATCAGCGCCTCGGCCATGCGGATGTTCACGACGTCGATCAAGCGCCCGTCGAGCGACACCGCACCGAGACCCTGCTTGTTGGCCTTCTCCAGCGCATCGATGATGCGGCGCGCCTGGAGCAGTTCGGCATCCGTCGGCGTGTAGATGTCGTTTGCCGGTTCGATCTGCGAGGGGTGGATCACCCACTTGCCCTCGTAGCCGAGCACAGCGGCCCGGCGGGCTGCCGAGACGAAGCCTTCGGCATCGGCGAAGTTGCCGAACGGTCCGTCGACCGGCCGCAGGCCGTAGGCGCGGCAGGCTACCAGCATGCGGGCCTGCGCGGCATGCCATGGGTCGGTCCAGAAGGTATGGCGCTGGCCGCTCGCATCCGGGTCGCTGAGCACGGCGCTGTCCGGGTGCACGCCGCCAATGCTGGTGGTGCGTGCGCGGGTCGACGCGGCGAAATCGGCGATGCCGAAACTCATGGCTTCGAGGCGCTTCGAAGACTGCGCGATCGCCTCGACGTTGGCCATGCCGAGCGCCGTTTCGATCAGCGCCTCGAAGCCGATGCGCCTGGTGTGCTTCCTTGCGGTTTCGATCTGAGTGACCAGCATGTCGACCGCGTAGATGTCGGCGGCGACGCCGACCTTCGGAATCAGGATCATGTCCAGCCGCGGGCAGGCTTCGACGATGTCGATCACATCGCGGTACATGTAGTGGGTGTCGAGCCCGTTGATTCGCACCATCACCGTCTTGCGGCCCCAGTCGATGTCGTTCAGCGCTGCCACGATGTTCTTGCGCGCCTGTTCCTTGTCGTCGGGCGCCACCGCGTCTTCGCAATCCAGAAAAACAGCGTCGGCCGCGGAGCGGGCCGCTTTCTCGAACAGGTGGGGCTTCGACCCCGGAACCGCCAGCTCCGAGCGGTGCAGGCGCGGGCTGGCCTGCGGGATGACGGTGAAGCTCATGGGGGGACTCCTGGCGGCGCACTCTGTCGACAATGCTGGATTTTGATCGACCCCGCAGCACGATTCATCCGATCATTCGCTGACCGATCCGCCCGACAGGACCACGACATGACCGAACACCTGGTGTTTCTCGACCGCTCGACCTTGCAGGCGACGCTGCGCCGTCCCGCCTTCGACCACACCTGGGAAGAGTTTCCCGCCACATCGGTCGATCAGACAATCGAGCGCCTGCACAACGCCACCATCGCGCTGACCAACAAGGTGCCGCTGCGTGCCGACGCGCTGGCCCGCTTGCCGAAGCTGAAGCTGATTGCGGTGGCCGCCACGGGTTACGACGTGATCGATGTCGCCGCTTGTCGCGAGCGCGGCATCGTGGTCTGCAACATCCGCAACTACGCGGTGCACACCGTGCCCGAGCACGTGTTCGCGCTGACCCTTGCATTGCGACGCAGCCTGCTGGAATACCGTGCCGACGTCGAGCGCGGGCGTTGGCAGCAGGCCGACCAATTCTGCTTCTTCGATCATCCGATCCGCGATCTGCACGGCAGCACGATGGGCATCTTCGGCGGCGGCACGCTGGGGCAGGGCACAGCGACGCTGGCCCGCGCCTTCGGAATGCGAGTGATGTTTGCTGAAGTCAACCCCGGCAAGACCTCGGGTGGCGAGCGCACACCGATGGACCAGGTGCTGGCCGAGTCCGATGTGATCTCGATGCATTGCCCGTTGACGCCGGCCACGCGCCACCTGATCGGGTCGCAGCAACTGCGCCGGATGAAACGCAGCGCCATCCTGATCAACACCGCGCGCGGCGGGCTGGTCGACGAGAGCGCGCTGGTCACCGCGCTGAAGGAAGGCTGGATAGCCGGCGCAGGCTTCGATGTGTTGACGACCGAGCCGCCCAGAAACGGCAATCCGCTGCTCGACCTGCGACTGCCGAATTTCATCCTGACGCCGCACGTCGCCTGGGCATCCGGTGGCGCCATGCAGATACTGGCCGATCAGCTGATCGACAATGTCGAGTTGTTCATCCAGGGCGTTCCGCAGCATGTGGTGACCTGACGGGTATCAACGCCTCGCCGACCGCACGCATTGCCCTCAATTGTTCGAGATCACGACATGAAAAAGCTCCTGTTCCAGATCGACACCGATCCCATTCCTGCAGTGTTCGACACCGTCGTGGCCTACGACGGCGGCGCCGACCACGTGACGGCCTATGGCGGCATCACGCCCGACAACGTCGGTGCGCTGGTCGACGGCACGATCTTCACGCGATCGCCGAAGGAAAAGCGGTACACCGCGATCTTCGTCGGCGGCAGCAACCTGGCGGCGGGCGAGGCGCTGCTGAAGGCGGTCAAGAAGAAGTTCTTCTCCAACTTTCGCGTCTCGGTGATGCTCGACAGCAACGGCTCGAACACCACCGCCGCGGCGGCGGTCGCCTGCCTGCTCAAGAGCGCGGGCGGCAGTCTGGCTGGCCAGCGTGCGGTGATCCTCGCGGGCACCGGGCCGGTCGGACAGCGCGCGGCTGTGATGCTGGCGCAGGAGGGCGTATCGGTCTCGATCACCTCGAGAACACTGGCAAATGCACAGAAGGCTTGTGATCACCTCAAGGCCGGGTTTGGCATCGACGTGACCGCGATCGAGGCGCCGGACCTGGATTCGCGCGCGAAGGCGTGTGAAGGCGCGCAGATCGTGCTGGCCACCGGTGCGGCCAGCTCGGTGCTGCTGCGCGAGTCGGACTGGAAGAGCAACCCGACCATCCGCTTCATGGCCGACGCCAATGCGACCCCGCCGCTCGGCATCGAGGGCATGGACATGATGGATCGTGGTGTCGAGCGCGACGGCCGCATCTGCTGGGGGGCGATCGGCTTTGGCGCAGTGAAGCTCGCGGTGCATCGTGCCTGCATCGCCCAGTTGTTCGAGGCGCCTGATCAGGTGCTGGATGCCGAGGCGATCTACGCCAAGGCCAAATCGATGGTCTGACCGGGAACACCACCATGATCGTTCAACAACCCGTCACGACCTTCCTCGACGCCCTCGGCAGCGGTTCGGCCACGCCAGGCGGTGGAAGCGCCGCAGCCATCATGGGGGCGATGGGCGCGGCCCTCGTCAGCATGATGTGCAACCTGACCATCGGAAAGAAGGGCTACGCAGAGGTCGAGGGCGAGATGCGGTCACTTCTGATGGCTGCCGAGGAGTTGCGCCTGCAACTCGCCGGCATGGTGGCCGACGACATTGCCGCATTCGACGGACTGATGGCGGCCTACGCGCTGCCCAAGGACACCGACGAGCGCAAGACCAAGCGCAGTGCCGCAATCCAGGAAGGACTGAAGGCGGCCACCGACGTGCCTCTGGCGTGCGCGCGTGCCAGCGCCGGGGTGATCGCGCTGGCCATGCGTGCGGCCCAGGTGGGCAACCGCAATGTCATCAGCGATGCCGGCGTCGGTGCCCTGGCTGCCCAGGCCGCGCTGCGCAGCGCGGCACTGAACGTGTACATCAATGTTCCCAGCATCAAGGACGAGGCGTACTCGCGCTCGCGCCGCGAGGAGATCGATGCGCTGGTGGCCAGTGCCGTCCCGCTGGCCGAGCAGGTCTACGAAGTGGTGAAGACCCAGCTCTGATCAGCCGGCGTCGGTGCCCCCACCCATCGCGTGGCTGAAACCCGCGTCGACATAGGTGATCTCCGACGTCACTCCGGCGGCCAGATCGGACAGCATGAACGCGGCGACGTTGCCGACGTCGTCTATCGTCACGTTGCGGCGCAGCGGCGCGTTGGCCTCGACCACTTCGAGGATCTTGCCGAATCCCTTGATGCCCGACGCCGCCAGCGTCTTGATCGGACCGGCCGAGATGCCGTTGACGCGGATGCCGCGTGGGCCGACGCTGGAAGCGAGGTAGCGCACGCTGGCCTCGAGCGAGGCCTTGGCGAGGCCCATCGTGTTGTAGTTCGGCACCACGCGTGCGGCGCCCAGGTAGGTCAGCGTCAGCAGCGACGCACCGCGACGCAGCCGGGGCAGGGCGGCCTTGGCCATCGCCGGGAAGCTGTAGGCCGAGATGTCGTGAGCGATGCGGAACGCCTCGCGTGACAGCCCGTCGAGGAAGTCGCCCGCGATCGATTCGCGGGTGGCAAAACCGATCGAGTGCACGAAGCCGTCGAACTCGGGCCAGGTCTCGCCGAGCTGGCTGAACAGCCGGTCGATCTGCGCGTCGTCGGCGACGTCGCAGTCGTAGAGCATCGTCGAGCCGAAGTCGGCGGCCAGCGTGGCCGTGCGCTCCTTGAAGCGCTCGCCGACGTAGCTGAACGCCAGTTCGGCGCCTTCACGATGGCAGGCCCGTGCGATGCCGTAGGCGATCGACCGGTTGGACAACACGCCGGTGATCAGTAGCCGCTTGCCAGTCAGAAATCCCACACTGTCTCCTTGAACGTTCGAAGCCGCGCGATTTTGCATGCACCGCGGGGCGGCATCTGGACCGCACCCCAAGAAAAAGCCCCGCTGCAGGCAGCGGGGCTCGATGGGGGTGCCTGTCGACGCGGATCAGGCGGTCGCCTTCTCCGCCGCGTCGGTGAACTCCTCGATCTTGTCGAAGTTCAGGTACTGGTAGACCTTGTCGCTCGCTGCGGTCAGCACGCCCATGTCCTTGAGGTACTCCTCGCGGGTCGGGATGCGGCCGAGCTTCGAGCAGATGGCGGCCAGCTCGGCGGAACCGAGGTAGACATTGCTGTTCTTGCCGAGGCGGTTCGGGAAGTTGCGGGTGCTGGTGCTGAACACCGTCGCGCCTTCCTTGACCTGCGCCTGGTTGCCCATGCACAGGCTGCAGCCCGGCATTTCCATGCGCGCACCGGCGCTGCCCAGCACGCCGTAATGGCCTTCGTCGCTGAGCTTCTTCGCGTCCATCTTGGTCGGCGGGGCGACCCACAGCTTGACCGGGATGTCGCGCTTGTTCTCGAGCAGCTTGCTGGCCGCGCGGAAGTGCCCGATGTTGGTCATGCAGCTGCCGATGAACACCTCGTCGATCTTCGCACCGGCCACTTCGGACAGCGTCTTCACGTCGTCCGGGTCGTTCGGGCAGGCGACGATCGGCTCGTGGATGTCGGCCAGGTCGATCTCTATCACAGCGGCGTAGTCGGCATCGGCGTCGCCCTTCAGCAACTGCGGGTCGGCCAGCCAGGCTTCCTGTGCGGCGATGCGGCGAGCCAGCGTGCGCGCGTCGGCGTAGCCCTCGGAGATCATCCACTTCATCAGCGTGATGTTGCTGTTGATGTACTCGGCGATCGGCTCCTTGTTCAGGTGCACGGTGCAGCCCGCGGCGCTGCGCTCGGCCGAGGCGTCGCTCAGCTCGAAGGCCTGCTCCACCTTCAGGTCGGGCAGCCCTTCGATCTCGAGGATGCGGCCGCTGAAGATGTTCTTCTTGCCCTTCTTCTCGACGGTCAGCAGACCCGCCTTGATCGCGTACAGCGGGATCGCATTGACCAGATCGCGCAGTGTCACGCCGGATTGCATCTTGCCCTTGAAGCGCACCAGCACGCTTTCGGGCATGTCCAGCGGCATCACGCCGGTGGCGGCCGCGAAGGCCACCAGGCCCGAGCCGGCCGGGAAGCTGATGCCGATCGGGAAACGGGTGTGGCTGTCGCCACCGGTGCCGACGGTGTCGGGAAGCAGCAGGCGGTTCAGCCAGCTGTGGATCACGCCGTCACCCGGGCGCAGCGCGATGCCGCCGCGGTGGCTGATGAAGTCGGGCAGCTCGTGGTGCATCTTCACGTCGACCGGCTTCGGATAGGCCGCGGTGTGGAAGAACGACTGCATCACCAGGTCGGCGCTGAAGCCCAGGCAGGCCAGGTCCTTCAGCTCGTCGCGGGTCATCGGGCCGGTGGTGTCCTGCGATCCAACCGAGGTCATGCGGGGCTCGCAATAGGTGCCGGGCCGCACGCCGACCTGCTGGCCATTGACGACCGGCAGACCGCAGGCCTTGCCGACCATCTTCTGGCCCAGGCTGAAACCCTTCTTCGTGTCGGCCGGGTTCAGCGGCAGGCGGAACAGCGTGCTCACCGGCAGCCCCAGTGCTTCGCGCGCCTTCGCGGTCAGGCCGCGGCCGATGATCAGCGGGATGCGGCCACCGGCGCGCACTTCGTCGAACAGCACGTCGCTCTTGACCTTGAACTCGGCGATCACCTTGCCGTCCTTCAGCGCCTTGCCTTCGTAAGGACGCAGTTCGACCACGTCGCCCATGTTCATCTGGTTCACGTCGAGCTCGATCGGCAGCGCGCCGGCGTCTTCCATCGTGTTGTAGAAGATCGGAGCGATCTTCGCGCCGAGACACACGCCACCGAAGCGCTTGTTCGGCACGAACGGGATGTCCTCGCCGGTGAACCACAGCACCGAGTTGGTGGCCGACTTGCGGCTCGAGCCAGTGCCGACCACGTCACCGACGTAGGCCACGAGGTTGCCCTTGGCACGCAGGTCTTCGATGAACTTGATCGGTCCGCGCTTGCCGTCGTCTTCCGGCGTGATGCCGGGGCGCGCGTTCTTCAGCATCGCCAGCGCGTGCAGCGGGATATCAGGGCGGCTCCACGCATCGGGTGCGGGTGACAGGTCGTCGGTGTTGGTCTCGCCGGTGACCTTGAAGATCGCCACGGTGATCGACTTCGGCACTTCGGGGCGCGACGTGAACCACTCGGCGTCGGCCCAGCTCTGCAGCACCGACTTGGCGTGGGCATTGCCCTTGTCGGCCTTGTCCTTGACGTCGTGGAACTGGTCGAACATCAGCAGCGTGTTCTTCAACCCGGCTGCGGCGACGGCGCCGACGGCGGGACTGTCGAGCAGCTCGATCAGCGGGCTGATGTTGTAGCCGCCGAGCATCGTGCCGAGCAGCTGGGTCGCGGTCTCGGGGCTGATCAGCGAGCACTTTTCGGTTCCGTGGGCCACTGCTGCCAGATAGCTGGCTTTCACTCGGGCCGCATCGTCCACACCAGCCGGCACGCGGTGGGTGATCAGTTCGACCAGCGTGGCCGCTTCGCCGGCAGGCGGCGCCTTCAGCAATTCGATCAACTGGCTCGTCTGCTGCGCCGACAGCGGCAGCGGCGGAATCCCCAACGCGGCGCGTTCGGCGACATGGAGGCGATAGGCTTCAAGCATGGTGTGGCTCCTTCATAGATGACTGGAATTCGATCGTCGTGGTCGCATGGCCGAGTCGGCCGGTGACAACGTCGTGATGGATTTGATGGGGTGCGGTCGATTGAGTGGCCGGTCCGCGTCTCAAGGCATCGGCTTCGCGGACGCGCTGATGGAATTGCTCAGTGAGGACTGCTCGGCCTCCTGCGCGGCGCGTTGCATCGCCGCCAGGACTTCCGCCCGATGGCCGTCACCCACGCAGTCGTCGACCAGGCGGTTTCCTGCCTTCACGTTGAGCAGCATCGACTTGCTGGCGATCTGGACCATCAGCGTCTGACCCTTCACGTCCTCGAGCCGGATTGCTCCGGTGGACGACAGCACCGGCTTCATCAGATAGCTCGACTTGGCGAATCGCAGGTCGACGTAGGCCGGGTGCTGTTCGCTCGGCTTGATGTAGACCGTCTGCTTGAACTCGCACTGGTATTCACCGTAGTACACGCGCTCTGCGGCGCTGCGTTGCTCGTCGCTCGCGGGCTCGGGCGGCAGCTCGGCGGGCAGCGCCTTCTTGGGCATCGGCTTGGCCCTGGCCGCGGCTTTCGAAACGGCCGGAGTGGCCGGCTTTGCCGCGTTGGACTCGACGGCCCATGCGGGTGACGACAACACGCCGCCCAGCGCAATGCTCAGTCCCATCACGGCCCTGAAGCCGCGCGGACTCGCGGTCCGGACAAAGGTACGGGCTGGGCACAAAAGGGTCGAAAGGCAGGCGAAAGCGTTCATTGAAGTCACCAGGGGTTCAAACCAGGGATTTTCAGCACAAGCGCGGTGCTCATCGCGTGCTGGCAGCGCGGAATTTCGAAACGGCTGGTTGCACGGTGCGCTGGTGCAGGTTTCGGGCCGGGCAGCGCGAACGGCCGAAAAAAAGCCGGCCTCCGCAGGGGTGGCCGGCTGGGGCGCTGGGCGCATGACGCAGCTGTGTGGGTCCGGATCAGAGCAGGTGCTTGACGCCGTCCTGCTCGTCGGTCAGTTCCTTGAGCGTGATGTTGATGCGTTCCTGGCTGAAGGCATCGATCGCCAGACCTTCGACGATCTTGTACTCGCCGCCCGCGGTGGTGACCGGATAGCCGAACATCACCCCCTTGGGGATGCCGTATTCGCCGTTCGACGGAATGCCCATCGTCACCCACGCGCCGTTGGTGCCGAGCGCCCAGTCGCGCATGTGATCGATGGCCGCGTTGGCGGCCGAGGCGGCCGACGACACACCTCGGGCCGCGATGATGGCGGCGCCGCGCTTGCCGACGGTTGGCAGGAAGGTGTCCTTGTTCCAGGCGTCGTCGTTGATCATCGCCTTGACCGACTGACCGTCGATCGTGGCAAAGCGGTAGTCGGCGTACATCGTCGGCGAGTGATTGCCCCACACGGCCAGCTTCTGGATGCTCGAGACCGGCTTGCCGGTCTTCGCGGCGATCTGCGAGGCAGCGCGGTTGTGGTCGAGGCGCAGCATGGCGGTGAAGTTCTTCGCGGGCAGATCAGGCGCGCTCTTCATCGCGATGTAGGCGTTGGTGTTGGCGGGGTTGCCGACGACCAGCACCTTGACATTGCGCGAGGCCGAGGCGTTCAGCGCCTTGCCTTGAGCAGTGAAGATCTGCGCGTTGGCAGCCAGCAGGTCGGAACGCTCCATGCCCGGTCCGCGCGGGCGGGCGCCGACGAGCAACGCATAGTCGGTGTTCTTGAAAGCAGCGACCGGATCGCTGTGGGCCTCGATGCCGGCCAGCAGCGGAAACGCGCAGTCGTCGAGTTCCATGATCACGCCCTTCAGCGCGTTCTGGGCCTTCTCGTCGGGGATTTCCAGCAGTTGCAGGATGACTGGTTGGTCCTTGCCGAGCATTTCTCCAGAGGCGATGCGAAACAGCAGTGCGTAACCGATTTGGCCTGCAGCGCCGGTGACGGCAACGCGAACGGGGGACTTGCTCATGGGAACTCTCCAGGAAAGGTTGAAGGCGGATGCGGGTCAGGGAGGCGGTGGCACGGTCTGTATGGAAACCGAGCAAACCCCGAATTGTATGCAGCGAGACTTTCAAGTGTAGGGAGGAACCCGAAGCAAGTCAAAAGTCTTATGTAAGACATAAGATGTCTGTCGAAAATCAACAGTTTCGGCTGGACGATCACCGCACTCCTGTGCTGCAATGCTCGCCATGAAAAACACGTCCGTCGCTGCTGCCGAGCCGATCGCCGCGGCCCGCCCGGGCGACGGTGCTTCGCCGGCCTTCAGTCCGCTGTATCAACAGATCAAGACGCTGATGACGCGCAGTTTGCGCATCGGCGAGTGGCGCCCGGGCGAGGCGATCCCGAGCGAGATGGAACTGGCCGCGCGGTTCAAGGTGAGCCAGGGCACGGTGCGCAAGGCGATCGACGAACTCGCCGCGGAAAACCTCCTCGTTCGTCGGCAGGGCAAGGGCACTTTCGTTGCCACCCACGCCGAGCAGAAGGTGCAGTACCGATTCCTGAGGCTGATGCCAGACGACGGGGAATCCGGAGCAGTCCAGCGGCGGTTCATCGATTGCCGGCGCCTGCGATCGACAGCCGATGTCGCGAGGGCTCTCGGGCTCAATCCCGGCGATGCGGTGGTCAACGTTCGGCGTGTGCTCACTTTCAAAGCGACGCCGGTCGTGTTCGACGATATCTGGCTTCCCGGCTTGCTGTTCAAGGGGTTGACCGCCGAGCGCCTGAGCGACTATCGCGGCCCGATGTACGGTCTTTTCGAGAGCGAGTTCGGTGTGCACATGATCCGCGCCGACGAAAAAATCCGTGCGGTGGCGGCCGATGCCGCATCTGGGCCATTGCTGGCGGTGGAGGTGGGTTTTCCGCTGCTCAGCGTCGAGCGCCTCTCGCTGACCTACGACGACAAGCCAGTGGAATTGCGTCGTGGTCTCTACAACACTTCCCGATATCACTACCGGAATGCGCTCAGCTGAATCCCAGGGAGCGTGCGTGTTTTGGTGCGGGCGGACATGTGTCGCAACTGATGTCGGTATTGGTCCGTGCTGCATTGCAATAAACTCAGTGGCTTGCAAATCGCTGCGATACGAAAGATGTAGATGTCAGACACCCTGAAGACGCGGCCCACGTACCGCAACATCCATGTCAGCCAGATCGTCAAGTACCGCTTGCCGCCCGCCGGCATCGTGTCGATCCTGCACCGCGTCAGCGGTGTTGGCATGTTCCTCCTGATGCCGTTCATCATCTGGATGTTCGACACCAGCGTCACTTCGGAAATCTCCTACAGCCAGTTCAGCAGCGTCTTTGCGGGCGGTGCGGGAATCGTGCCCGGCTGGATGTTCAAGCTGATCGCGCTGGGCCTGATCTGGGCCTTTCTTCACCATTTCATCGCCGGTGTCCGGCATCTGTGGATGGACATGACCCACGCGGTGACGAAGGAATTCGGCCACAGCTCGGCCCTCGCGACTCTGGGCCTGAGCGTCGTGCTCACGGCCCTGCTCGGTTCAAAGCTCTTTTTCTGACACACACGCTCCATGGCACAGAATTTCGGATCAAAGCGCATCGTCGTCGGTGCGCATTACGGGCTGCGGGACTGGCTGTCGCAGCGGGTGACGGCGGCCTTGATGGCCCTGTTCACTCTGGCGGTCATTGTCCAGATCCTTCTGCCCGGCGAGATGGGCTACGACAAGTGGTCGGGCATCTTCGCGCAGCAGTGGATGAAGGTGCTCACCTTTGTCGTGATTGTCTCGTTGCTGTACCACGTGTGGGTCGGCATGCGTGACGTCTGGATGGATTACGTCAAACCGGTCGGCGTGCGACTGGCGTTGCAGGTGTTCACCATCGCGTGGTTGGTGGGCTGTGCGGGTTGGGCAATCCAAGTGCTGTGGAGGCTGTAATGCAAATGGGTTCGTTACCGGCGGGATCATCGATCCCCAAGAGAAAGTTCGATGTCGTGATCGTCGGTGCCGGCGGTTCCGGCATGCGGGCGTCTCTGCAACTGGCTCGCGCTGGACTGAATGTCGCTGTGCTGTCGAAGGTGTTCCCGACGCGCTCGCACACGGTCGCGGCGCAAGGCGGGATCGGCGCCAGCCTGGGCAACATGTCCGAGGACAATTGGCACTACCACTTCTACGATACGGTGAAGGGCTCTGACTGGCTGGGTGATCAGGACGCGATCGAGTTCATGTGCCGCGAGGCACCAAAAGTGGTCTACGAGCTTGAGCACTTCGGCATGCCGTTCGACCGCAACCCGGACGGCACGATCTACCAGCGGCCGTTCGGCGGACACACCGCGAACTACGGCGAAAAGCCGGTGCAGCGCGCCTGCGCTGCAGCCGACCGCACCGGCCACGCGATGTTGCACACGCTGTACCAGCAGAACGTCAAGGCGCGCACCAATTTCTTCGTCGAATGGATGGCGCTTGATCTGATCCGTGATGCCGAAGGTGATGTGATCGGTGTGACGGCGCTGGAAATGGAAACCGGCGAGGTCCACGTTCTCGAGGCCAAGGTGACGCTGATGGCGACGGGCGGTGCAGGTCGCATCTTCGCTGCATCCACCAACGCCTTCATCAACACGGGTGATGGTCTGGGCATGGCCGCGCGCGCCGGCATCCCGCTGGAAGACATGGAGTTCTGGCAGTTCCACCCGACCGGCGTCGCCGGAGCCGGGGTGCTGCTGACCGAGGGATGCCGAGGCGAAGGCGCGATCCTGCGCAACTGCAACGGCGAGCGCTTCATGGAGCGCTACGCGCCCACGCTGAAGGACCTCGCGCCGCGCGATTTCGTCTCGCGCTGCATGGACCAGGAAATCAAGGAAGGACGAGGCTGCGGTCCGAACAAGGACTATGTGGTGCTCGACATGACCCACCTTGGTGCAGAGACCATCATGAAGCGGCTGCCGTCTGTCTACGAGATCGGGCACAACTTCGCCAACGTCGACATCACCAAGGAGCCGATCCCGGTGGTGCCGACGATCCATTACCAGATGGGCGGAATCCCGACCAACATCCACGGTCAGGTGGTTGCTCCGAAGAACGGGCAGTCGAACGACATCGTCAAGGGGCTGTATGCGGTCGGCGAATGCGCCTGCGTCAGCGTGCACGGCGCGAATCGCCTGGGCACCAATTCGCTGCTCGACCTGCTGGTGTTCGGACGGGCGGCTGGCAACCACATCGTCGACAGCGGGCTGAAGCCTCGCGCCCACAAGCCGCTGCCGGCCGATGCTGCCGACTTCACGCTGGGCCGCCTGAACAAGTACGAGACAAGCACCGGTGGCGAGTACGCGCAGAACGTGGCCAACGACATCCGTGCCTCGATGCAGCGTCACGCCGGCGTTTTCCGCACTCAGGCCATGATGGACGCCGGTGTTCTCGAGATCAAGAAGATCGCCGAACGCGTCAAGAACATCCACCTGGCGGACAAATCGAAGGTGTTCAATACCGCTCGTATCGAAGCGCTGGAAGTCGAGAACCTGATCGAGGTGGCGATGGCCACGATGATCTCGGCTGCAGCCCGCCACGAGAGCCGCGGTGCTCACACCGTTGACGATTACGCGAACTCGGTCGAGTTCCCGAACGGACGCAACGACAAGGCCTGGCTCAAGCACACGCTGTGGTACAGCGAAGGAAACCGGCTCGACTACAAGCCGGTGAACCTGAAGCCGCTGACCGCCGAGTCGATCCCGCCAGTGGTGCGCACCTTCTGACGCAGTCGGATACCTACCCGATGTCCACGAATTCAAGCTTCACCCACCGCGACGGAGAGCAGTCATGACCAGGCGCGTGTTCCAGATCTACCGCTACGACCCCGATACCGATTCCAAGCCGCGCATGCAGACACTCGAGGTCGAGCTCGACGGCAGCGAGCGCATGCTGCTCGATGCACTGAACAAGCTGAAGGCGGTCGATCCGACGTTGTCGTTCCGGCGCTCCTGCCGCGAAGGCGTGTGCGGCTCGGACGCGATGAACATCAATGGCAAGAACGGCTTGGCATGCCTGACCAACATGCTCACGTTGAAGGACCCGATCGTTCTGAAGCCGCTGCCCGGTCTGCCGGTGATCCGCGACCTGATCGTCGACATGACGCAGTTCTTCAAGCAGTACAACTCCATCAAGCCTTACCTGGTGAATGACGAGTTTCCGCCGGAGAAGGAACGCCTGCAGAGCCCGGAAGAACGCGAAGAGCTCAACGGCTTGTACGAGTGCATCCTCTGCGCCAGCTGCTCGACCAGCTGCCCGAGCTTCTGGTGGAATCCGGACAAGTTCGTCGGGCCGGCAGGACTCTTGCAAGCGTACCGGTTCATCGCCGACAGCCGGGATCAGGATACCGAGGCTCGGCTCGACAACCTCGAAGATCCGTACCGCCTGTTTCGCTGCCACACCATCATGAATTGCGTCGACGTCTGTCCAAAGGGCCTGAACCCCACGAAAGCCATCGGCAAGATCAAGGAAATGATGATCCGCCGGGCTGTCTGAACACGGCTCCACTCCGACTCACACCATGGACACGTTGATCGACGATCGTGCCTTGAGCAAGCTGCGCTGGCGTTGCCGGCGAGGCCTGCTGGAAAACGATCTCTTTGTCGAGCGCTTCTTTGGCCGATATCAATCCACCCTGACGCAGAGTCAGGCCGATGGCCTGCTGGCGCTGATGGATCTTTCGGACAACGACCTTCTCGATCTGCTGCTGGCTCGCCGGCAGCCTGAAGGCGACTTGCTCAACGACAACATTCTGGAGGTCCTGCGGTTGATGCGGGAACCTCGCTGAACCACTGCTTTATCCACCCCGACGACCTGTCTAGCCTCACCCCAAGGACCGATCATGACCCCTTCCGACGTCAAAGCCACCTTGTCGTTTTCCGACGGCAGCCCGAGCATGGACCTGCCGATCTTCAAAGGTTCGGTCGGCCCGGACGTGATCGACATCCGCAAGCTCTACGGCCAGACAGGCAAGTTCACCTACGACCCGGGCTTCCTCTCGACGGCGTCCTGCAATTCCAAGATCACCTCCATCGACGGTGACAAGGGCGAGTTGCTGTACCGCGGCTACCCGATCGAGCAACTCGCCACGAAGTGCGACTACCTGGAAACCTGCTACCTGCTGCTGAAGGGTGAACTGCCGAACGCCGATCAGCGCGTGGAGTTCACCAAGCGGGTGACCAATCACACGATGGTCAACGAGCAGATGCAGTTCTTTCTCCGCGGCTTCCGCCGGGATGCGCACCCGATGGCGATCCTGACCGGTCTGGTGGGTGGCTTGTCGGCGTTCTATCACGACAGCACCGACATCAATAACCCCGAGCACCGCGAAGTCTCCGCGATCCGTCTGATCGCCAAGATGCCGACGCTGGTGGCGATGGCCTACAAGTATTCTGTCGGCCAGCCGTACATCTATCCGAAGAATGACCTGTCGTACGCTGGCAACTTCATGCGCATGATGTTCGCCACGCCGTGCGAGGACTACGTGCCCAACGACGTGCTGGTGCGTGCGATGGACCGCATCTTCATCCTGCACGCCGACCACGAGCAGAACGCGTCGACATCCACCGTGCGCCTGTGCGGATCGTCGGGCACCAACCCGTTCGCGGCGATCGCCGCTGGCGTCGCATGCCTGTGGGGCCCCGCACATGGTGGTGCCAACGAGGCCGCGCTGAACATGCTCGAGGACGTGCAGAAGATGGGCGGCGTCGAGAAGATCGGCGAGTTCATCAAGCAGGTCAAGGACAAGAACTCGAACGTCAAGCTGATGGGCTTCGGGCATCGCGTCTACAAGAACTATGACCCGCGCGCCAAGCTGATGCGAGAGACTTGCCACGAAGTCCTCGGGGCGATGGGCAAGAACAACGATCCGATCTTGAAACTGGCGATGGCACTCGAGAAGATCGCCCTTGAAGACGACTATTTCGTGTCACGCAAGCTGTACCCGAACGTCGACTTCTATTCCGGCATCGTTCAGCGTGCCATCGGCATTCCGGTCTCGCTGTTCACCGCCATCTTCGCGCTGGCGCGCACGGTCGGCTGGATTGCCCAACTCAACGAGATGATCAGCGATCCCGAGTACAAGATCGGCCGTCCACGGCAGCTGTTCAGCGGATCCCCGACGCGTGATGTGAAGCCGGTCGGCGAACGCTGACATCGCGGGTTCGCCGAGGCGCAGAAACCCGGCCGCGTGCCGGGTTTCTTCCGTTTGACTGGGTCAAGCACCGAGTTTGCTGCTTCGCAGCAAGCGCAGCGCCTAAAATCACTGGTTCTGTTTTCAGAGGTCACCACCCATGGGCCGCACGCTCTACGACAAACTCTGGGACGAGCACGTCGTTCACACCGAGGAAGACGGCACGACCGTCCTTTATATCGACCGCCATCTGGTCCATGAAGTGACCAGCCCGCAGGCGTTCGAAGGCCTCGATCTGGCCGGCCGCAAGGTCTGGCGCTTGTCGGCCAACCTGGCGGTCAGCGATCACAACGTCCCGACCACCGATCGTTCGAATGGCATCTCCGATCCGGTGTCGCGTCTGCAGGTCGACACGCTGGACGCCAACTGCGACCGCGTCGGCATCACGCAGTTCAAGATGAACGACCGGCGCCAGGGCATCGTTCATGTCATCGGGCCCGAGCAGGGCGCGACGCTGCCTGGCATGACGGTCGTCTGCGGCGATTCGCACACGTCGACCCACGGCGCATTCGGCGCGCTGGCGCACGGTATCGGCACCAGCGAGGTCGAGCATGTGCTCGCCACGCAGACCCTGCTGGCCAAGAAGGCCAGGAACCTTCTGATCCGCATCGACGGCGTGCTGTCCCCGGGTTGCAGCGCCAAGGATCTGGTGCTGGCCGTCATCGGCAAGATCGGCACTGCTGGTGGCACCGGCTACACGATCGAGTTCGCCGGCTCGGCCATCCGCGCGTTGAGCATGGAAGGCCGCATGACGGTGTGCAACATGGCGATCGAGGCAGGCGCTCGGGCCGGGCTGATCGCGGTCGACGAAATCACGATCTCTTATGTGAAGGGTCGTCCCTTCACACCGGCTGGTGTCGAGTGGGAGCAGGCCGTTACCTACTGGCGCACGCTTAAGTCCGACCCCGATGCGAGCTTCGATTCGGTGGTCGAACTGGATGCGGCGACGATCCGCCCGCAGGTTACCTGGGGCACCTCCCCGGAAATGGTGCTGTCGATCGAGGACCGGGTCCCCGACCCCGAACGCGAGAAGGACGTCAACAAGCGCGGCGCGATGGAGCGCGCGCTGACCTATATGGCGCTGGAGCCGAACAAGCCGATTGCCGACATCCTGATCGACAAGGTCTTCATCGGCTCGTGCACCAACTCGCGCATCGAGGACATGCGCGAGGCCGCGGCAGTGGTTCGCAAGCTGGGCCGCAAGATCGCGTCGAACGTGAAGCTGGCGCTGGTTGTGCCCGGCTCGGGCCTGGTCAAGGAACAGGCCGAGCGCGAAGGACTGCACACGGTGTTCGAGGCCGCTGGTTTCGAATGGCGCGAGCCCGGCTGCTCGATGTGCCTGGCGATGAATGCGGATCGGCTGGAGCCGGGCGAGCGATGTGCGTCGACGTCGAACCGCAATTTCGAGGGACGCCAGGGCGCCGGCGGTCGAACTCATCTGGTGAGTCCCGCCATGGCGGCTGCGGCGGCCATCGAGGGGCACTTCGTCGACGTGCGCCGCCTGCTCTGAACCTTGTCACCCACCCGTGAGCCGCCGCCTCGTCGGCTCCTTCACCTTCAATCAAAACCCCGACCAAGGACATTCCGATGAAACGCATCCTTTTTGCTCTGGCCGCTGTTGTTGTCTTTCTCACCGGCTGCAACACCATTGCCGGTGTCGGCCAAGACGTCCAACGCGCCGGTGAGGTCGTCGAAGACGCCGCCAAGAAGAAGTGATCGCATGAATCCGTTTCGCGTGCACAAGGGGCTCGTCGCCCCGATGGATCGTGAGAACGTCGACACCGACGCGATCATTCCGAAGCAATTCCTGAAGTCGATCAAGAAATCGGGTTTCGGGGTCAACCTGTTCGACGAGTGGCGCTACCTCGATGCCGGGTATCCGGGGCAGGACCCGGCCTCGCGCCGACCGAATCCGGATTTCGTGCTCAACCAGCCGCGTTATCAAGGTGCATCGGTGCTGATCGCGCGCAAGAACTTTGGCTGCGGCTCGTCGCGCGAGCATGCTCCGTGGGCGCTCGATCAATACGGCTTTCGGGTGGTGATCGCTCCGAGCTTTGCCGACATCTTCTTCAACAACTGCTTCAAGAACGGCCTGTTGCCGATCGTCTTGCCCGAGAGTCAGGTCGCGCGCCTGTTTGACGAAGTCGCGGCGTTCGTCGGCTACCAGCTGACCGTCGATCTCGAGCGTCAGCTTGTCATCCAGGCCGACGGCACCGAATTGCCCTTCGAGGTCCAGGCGTTCCGCAAGTTCTGCCTGCTCAACGGGTTCGACGATATCGGACTGACGTTGCGGTACTCGGACAAAATCAAGTCCTACGAGGCCGAACGCCTGCTGCAAAAGCCATGGTTGGCGCACACCCTCTGAGCACTGCACCGATGGGTTACAGCCGTCTGTACGGGTTCCTCTCGGACCGCTGGTGGTTGGCGTTCCTGTTGCTCGGTTTCAGCTTCGTGATGTTCGGTTTGTCGTCGCTGAACCTGCTGCATCTGGTCAGCGCCAACGTCGATTTCCTGGTGATGAACGGGCTCGACGCGGTGCGCGATGGTGGCTTGCTGCAGTTGCTCAGCCTGATCGGCCTGGGGTACTTTTCGGCTCTGTTCTACGTGCTTTTCAAACTGTGTGAAAAGGTTCTGGTCGAGCGGCTGACCCATGACCGATCCAAAGGACATTGACCCGTGAAAATTGCGATCCTCCCCGGTGACGGCATCGGCTCTGAAATCGTGGCCGAAGCCGTGCGGGTTCTCGACGTGCTCGACCTGCCGTTCGAGACCGAATCGGCCCTCGTGGGTGGTGCGGCCTACGAGGTCCACGGCCACCCGTTGCCCGATGCAACGCTGAAGCTCGCCCAGAGCGCCGATGCCGTGCTGTTCGGCGCGGTGGGTGACTGGAAGTACGACACACTGGAGCGCTCCCTGCGCCCCGAGCAGGCCATCCTCGGCCTGCGCAAGCACCTGCAGTTGTTCGCCAACTTCAGGCCCGCGATCTGCCATCCGCAACTGACGCATGCGTCGAGCCTGAAGCCCGAACTGGTGACTGGGCTCGACATCCTGATCGTGCGCGAATTGACGGGTGACATCTACTTCGGCCAGCCGCGCGGTCGCCGCCTGTCGCCGGACGGGGCCTTCGAAGGACAACAGGAAGCCTTCGACACGATGCGCTACTCGCGTCCCGAGATCGAGCGCATCGCGCATGTGGCGTTCCAGGCGGCCCGCAAGCGCAGCAAGCGGGTGACCAGCGTCGACAAGGCCAATGTGCTGGAGACGTTCCAGTTCTGGCGCGACGTGATGAACGAGATTCACGCCGGGTACCCTGACGTCGAGCTCGATCACATGTACGTCGACAACGCGGCGATGCAACTGGTCAAGGCACCGAAGACGTTCGACGTGCTGGTCACCGGCAACATGTTCGGCGACATCCTGTCGGATGAGGCCGCGATGCTGACCGGTTCGATCGGCATGTTGCCATCGGCTTCGTTGAATGCGGCGAACCGCGGTCTTTACGAGCCCAGCCATGGCAGTGCGCCGGACATCGCCGGCAAGAACATCGCGAATCCGCTGGCAACCATCCTGTCGCTGGCGATGATGCTTCGCTTCTCGCTGAATCAGCCCGAAGCTGCGGCGCGCATCGAGGCGGCGGTCACGCGGGTGCTCGAGAGCGGCCTGCGGACCGCAGACATCTGGTCCCAAGGCACGCAGCGCGTCGGTACGCGGGAAATGGGTTCGGCAGTGGTCGCTGCGGTCAAGGCAGCGTGAGTCGAACAGGTAGAGATTCCGGTTTGAAAGGCAAGGCAATGAAGCTGGTCGGATTGGTGGGGTGGCGCGGGATGGTGGGCTCGGTGTTGCTTGACCGCATGCAGCAGGAAGGTGACTTTCCGCTGATCGAGCCGGTGTTCTTCAGCACCAGCAACGCGGGCGGCAAGGCGCCGGCGCAGGCGCGCAACGAGGCGACGCTGCGCGACGCCTTCGATATCGATGCCCTCAAGCGCTGCGACATCATCATCACAGCCCAGGGTGGCGACTACACCACCGAGGTGTTCCCGAAACTGCGCGCCGCAGGCTGGACCGGTCACTGGATCGACGCCGCATCGACGCTGCGGATGAAGAGCGATGCAGTCATCGTGCTTGACCCGGTCAACCTGCCGGTGATCCAGGATGCGCTGGCCCGCGGTGGCCGCAACTGGATCGGCGGCAACTGCACCGTCAGCTGCATGCTGATGGGCGTCGGAGCGCTCTACAAGGCCGGTCTGGTCGAGTGGATGAGCACGCAGACCTACCAGGCTGCGTCAGGCGGCGGGGCGCAGCACATGCGCGAGTTGCTGACGCAGTTCGGCACGTTGAACGCCGAGGTGCGCAGCCTGCTCGACGACCCGAAGAGTGCGATCCTCGAAATCGACCGCCGCCTGCTGGCCAAGCAGCGCTCCCTGAGCGAATCGGAGACGGCGCAGTTCGGTGTGCCGCTGGCCGGCTCGCTGATCCCGTGGATCGACAAGGACCTCGGCATCGGCAAGAACCGCGACGACGAAGGCTGGGGTGTCAGCCGCGAAGAATGGAAGGGCGGCGCCGAGACCAACAAGATTCTGGGGCAGGGAGTGGGGTTCAAGAACGCTGCGGTGCCGGTCGATGGCTTCTGCGTGCGCGTCGGCGCCATGCGTTGTCACAGCCAGTCACTGCTCTTCAAGCTCAAGAAGGACGTGCCGCTGGCCGATATCGAGCAATTGATCGCGAATGACAACGAGTGGGCAAAGGTCGTACCCAACAACCGGGAAGACACGGTCCGGCAATTGACGCCGGTCGCGGTCACCGGGACGCTGAACATTCCCGTGGGGCGGTTGAGGAAAATGGCGATGGGGCCCGAATACCTCGGCGCGTTCACCATTGGCGACCAGCTGCTGTGGGGTGCTGCCGAACCTTTGCGCCGCATGCTTCGACTGCTGATCGACGCCTGAAACCGTCGCTGAACTCGCTGTGTCGTTGTCCGGATGCGACAACCCGGCGATCTTCGGAACTGATGTTGAAGCGGCCTGCTTTTCAGGCGATGCATGAGCTTGTCACCGTATCTGCTTGATGCTATTGTGATTTATCTATATCTATCTTCTTGACGGACGCCCCTTCGAAAGCGGTGGATGTCGTTTGGTCGGTGCCGCGTGCGGCTCGGACGCCGGGGTTGGGAGACGCCTTGAAAAACACTACGCAGCAGTTCGGGCGATTTGCCCTGTCCAGTGTGGCCATTGCAGCGCTTTCGCTGGGTGCAGCCGACACTTGGGCTCTCGGGCTGGGCCGTCTCGCCGTCCAGTCCTCCCTGGGCGAGACGCTGCGAGCCGAAATCGACGTCACCAGCCTGACGCCCGAGGAGGCCGGCAACCTCAAGATCCGCATCGCTGCACCAGAGACCTATCGCGCGTCGGGTGTCGACTACAACAGCGTCCTGCCGAGCACGCAGGCCTCGTTGCTCAAGCGAGCCGATGGTCGGCCCTTCCTGCGTCTGACCAGCGATCGGGTCGTGCAGGAGCCGTTTGTCGATGTGATCCTCGAATTGTCCTGGTCGACCGGGCGCCTGGTGCGCGAATACACCTTGCTGTTCGATCCGCCGTCCGAGCGTTCCCAGGCGGCTGCGCCGATTCCGGCGGCGCCTTCCGTGGTGACCGCGCCCGTGTTCTCAACCCCGCCACCTGTTCCACGTGCGCCACGAGCGGCTGCAGCGCCGGTCGCCAGTCTGCCGCCGGCGCCTGAGCGTTCTGCCAAGCCCCCGGTTCCGGGTGAGTCGGTCGGTGAGTCGTACCGGGTGCGAAGCGGCGACACGCTGACAGGCATCGCCTCGCGCACACGTCGCGGCACTGTGTCACTTGACCAGACGCTGGTGTCGCTTTACCGGGGCAATCCGCAAGCGTTCATTGGCGAGAATATGAATCGCCTGAAAGCCGGAGCGCTGCTCAGCGTTCCGGGTGCCGAGGCTGCGGCGGCCATCGACCCCTCAGAGGCACGTCAGCTGATCCAGGCTCAAAGCGCAGACTTCGGCAGCTTCCGGCAGAGACTGGCTTCGGGCGTGCCTGCGGTGCAGGCTGACGCGCCGGCTCGGAAGGACACCGGCAAGGTCCAAGCCAGCGTTGATGATCGAAAGACCGCGGCTGTCGTTGCTCCAGACAAACTGACTCTGAGCAAGGGCGCATCGGCAGCGAAGCCGGGCGCCTCCGAAGTCAAGATATCGAAGGACAAGGAAAAGCAGGACGCTGCGGTTCGCGTGGCCGAATTGTCGAAGAACGTGGAGGAGTTGAAAAAGCTCTCGGGAGCGACCAATGGTGGGGCAGCCTCTTCTGCGACACCCGTCCAGACCCCGGCGGCTTCGCCTGCTCCAGTACCGGTGACTGCTCCGTCGACGGCCGTCGCAGCGAAGCCCGTCGACGCGCCTGTCGTTGCGGTGCCCGAGGTGAAGAAACCCCCGGTCGATGCGCCTGCGGCGAAGCCCGCTCCAGTCAAATCCTCGGCGCCTGAAACGGCTGAAGAGCCAGGGTTCCTCAGCGACTTGATTGGAAGCAATCCCTTGCTGCTGGGCCTGGGTGGCGGGGCCATCCTGGCGCTGCTCGGCTTCGGGGCCTACCGGGCCCGGCGTGCCAAGCTGGACACGGGCGAGACTTCGTTCCTGGAAAGCCGGCTTCAACCTGACTCGTTCTTCGGCGCCAGTGGGGGTCAGCGTATAGATACCCGCGAGGCTGCATCCGGCGCACCGTCGTCGATGAGCTATTCGCTGAGCCAACTCGATGCCATTGGCGATGTTGACCCGGTGGCCGAGGCCGATGTGTACCTCGCCTATGGGCGTGACCTGCAGGCCGAAGAAATCCTGAAGGAGGCGATGCGCAGCAGCCCCGAGCGCATGGCGATCCGCACCAAGCTGCTCGAGGTCTACGCCAAGCGTCGCGACACCAAGGGGTTCGAGTTGCTGGCCACGCAGTTGTTCGCGTTGACTGGTGGCGTGGGGGAGGATTGGGAGAAAGCGCAGGAACTCGGTCTCGACATCGATCCAGATAACCCGCTCTACCAGCCAGGTGGCTCTCCTGATTCGGTGTCGCCATCCGACTCGGGGCTGATGTCTGAACCTCTGGGTGCCAGCACCATGCCGCAATCGGTGCTTCCGACGCAGTCGAGCTTTGGCGAGTCGCCGACGGAAGTGCTGGGCAATATCAACGATGGCCCATCGGAAGATATCGCCTTCGACCTGGATCTTGACGCGTTGGAAGCGGCTCCGGCAGCGACCGCACCTCAGCCACTCGAGTCCTTCGATTTCGATCCGGCGCCGACACCTGCTGCCGCGCAGGCGTTTTACCCTTCAGCCCCACCGGTGCAGGCTCCGGATTCCAGGTCGCCTCTTGAATTCGACTTGTCGTCGATCTCGCTCGACCTCGACGCCCCGGCAGCTCCTGCCGCGCTCGGTGCGACCGACCTGGACATCGAAACGGATGGCTTGGTCGACGAAGATGCAGACGACGAGAATGCCGATCCGCTGACCCGCAAGCTCGAGCTTGCCGAGGAATTCCGACAGATCGGCGATACCGAAGGCGCGCGCGATCTGCTGCAGGAAGTGGCCAACAAGGCTGAAGGCGCGCTCAAGGCGAAAGCGCAAGGCATGCTCAACGACCTTGATTGACGGTCCGTGGTCGCGAGGCGGTGCATGATCCGGAAATGAGCCGCCTCGCGCTGGGGATTTCTTACCGGGGTGAGGCCTACAGCGGTTGGCAACGTCAACCCAGCGCGGTATCGGTCCAGTCCTGCGTCGAGCAGGCGCTTTCGAAATTCGCCGATCTCCCGATCGCGGTGACCTGTGCGGGTCGCACCGATGCCGGCGTGCACGCGCTCAACCAGGTCGTGCATCTCGATGCCCCGGTCGAGCGCGGAGCTGTATCGTGGGTGCGGGGCACCAACCGATACCTGCCGGCTGACGTCTCGATCCAGTGGTGCCAGCGCGTCGATGAGGCCTTCCACGCCCGTTTCAGCGCCGTCGGCCGTCGTTATTCCTACCTGCTGCTCGAGTCTCCGGTGCGCCCGGCGCTTGAAGCCGGCCTCGCCGGCTGGACCTTCCGTCCGCTCGAAGGCGATGCGATGCGACAGGCGGCCCTGTTGTTGATCGGCGAACTCGATTTCTCTGCGTTTCGCTCGTCGCAGTGCCAAGCTGCCTCGCCGGTCAGGCAGATGCGATCGATCGAGATCAGCCGACGCGGCGCTTACTGGCGCATCGACTTCGACGCGAGTGCCTTCCTGCACCACATGGTGCGCAACATCGTCGGCTGCCTGATCGCCGTCGGAACGGGATCCCGCCCGGTGTCGTGGATGGCCGAGGTGCTGGCTTCGCGTCGACGCGAACTGGCGGCGCCGACCTTCTCGCCCGACGGCCTGTATTTCGCCGGCCCGTACTACGACCAGCGGCATGCGATTCCGCAGCGGTCACCCGCAACCGACTGGTTGCCCTGACACTTGCGGGATGAATGCACGCACCCGCATCAAGATCTGTGGTTTGACCAGAGAGCAGGACATCGACGATGCAGTCGAGGCCGGCGCCGACGCCATTGGCTTCGTGCTGTACGAGAAGAGCCCGCGTTTCGTCGATGTGAAACGAGCGACCGAACTGGCGCGGCGCCTGCCCGCCTTCGTGATGCCGGTTGGTTTGTTCGTCAATGCCGGCGCCGAACTGATCGCCGAAGCCACGGCTTCGGTGCCGCAACTTCTGCTGCAGTTCCACGGCGACGAAACACCGGCTGCCTGCCGGGTTTTCGAACGGCCGTACCTCAGGGCAGCGCGGATGGTCGCCGGGTTCGATTTGCTAAAATTCGCTGTGTCCTACCCGGATGCGCAAGCCATTCTCCTCGATGCCCATGTCGACGGCTACGGTGGTGGCGGAAAGGTGTTCGATTGGTCGCTCATCCCTCGAGACGTGTCCCATCCCCTCGTTTTGTCTGGTGGGTTGCATGCCGAAAATGTGATCGAAGGCATTCTTCGGGTCCGGCCCTGGGCCGTTGATGTGAGCTCCGGCGTTGAGCAGGCCAAGGGCGTCAAGGACGCTGCGGCAATGCGCCGGTTCTGCGAGCAGGTGCGCGAGGCGGATGCCCGCATCGCCGCTAATGAAACCTGAAGAGTGAACCCACCATGTTCGATTACCACCAGCCCGATGCCACCGGGCACTTCGGCCCCTACGGCGGGACCTTCGTTGCCGAAACGCTGATCCACGCCCTCGATGAGCTGAAGGAGGCCTACGCCGATGCCTTGGCCGATCCGGCCTTCATGGCCGAGTTCCGTTCCGAACTGGCGCATTTCGTCGGGCGTCCCAGCCCGATCTACCACGCCGCGCGCATCAGCCGCGAGTTGGGCGGCGCGCAGATCTTCCTCAAGCGCGAGGACCTCAACCACACCGGTGCGCACAAGATCAACAACACCATCGGTCAGGCGATGCTCGCGCGCCGCATGGGAAAGCCCCGGGTGATCGCCGAAACCGGCGCGGGCCAGCACGGCGTGGCGACTGCCACCATCTGTGCGCGCTACGGTCTGGAATGCATGGTCTACATGGGCAGTGCCGACGTGTTGCGGCAGTCGCCGAACGTCTACCGGATGAACCTGCTCGGCGCCACCGTCGTGCCGGTCGAATCGGGCAGCAAGACGCTGAAGGACGCGCTCAATGAAGCGCTGCGTGACTGGGTGACCAATGTCGAGAACACTTTCTACATCATCGGTACCGTGGCGGGCCCGCACCCGTATCCGATGATGGTGCGTGACTTCCAGCGCGTGATCGGTGACGAATGCCTTGTGCAGATGCCCGAGATGATCGGCCGCCAGCCCGATGCGGTGATCGCCTGTGTGGGCGGCGGCAGCAATGCAATGGGCATCTTCTATCCGTACATCGAGCACGAGGGCACGCGCCTGATCGGTGTCGAGGCGGCCGGTCTGGGCATCGAGACGGGCCACCATGCGGCGTCGCTGTCGGCCGGTTCGCCCGGTGTGCTGCACGGCAACCGAACTTACCTGCTGCAGGACGCCAATGGCCAGATCATCGAGACGCATTCGATTTCCGCCGGCCTGGATTACCCCGGCGTCGGGCCCGAGCACGCCTACCTGAAGGACATCGGCCGTGCCGAGTACGTCGGCATCACCGATGACGAGGCGCTGAAGGCGTTCCATCTTCTGTGTCGCAACGAGGGCATCATCCCGGCGCTCGAATCGAGTCATGCGCTGGCCTACGCGATGAAGCTCGCGCCCACGATGCGCAGCGACCAGAGCCTGCTGGTGAACCTGTCCGGTCGGGGCGACAAGGACATCGGCACCGTGGCCGATCTCTCGGGTGCCGAGTTCTTCTGCCGTCCCTCGTGTCGAGGCCAGACGGTGAAGGGCGGATCTGCCACCATGAAAGGCCCGAAATGAGCCGCATCGCTGCCACCTTCGAGGTGCTGAAGAGCCGGCGACGCAAGGCGCTGATCCCGTTCATCACGGCCGGTGATCCCCACGCCGAGAGCACCGTCGACATCCTGTGGGCGATGGCCGATGCAGGTGCCGATGTGATCGAACTCGGCGTGCCGTTTTCCGATCCGATGGCCGACGGCCCGGTGATCCAGAAAGCCGCCGAACGTGCTCTGTTGCGCGGAATCGGGATGCCGCAGGTGCTCGACTGTGTGCGCCGCTTCCGCACGCGCAATGACAAGACGCCGGTGGTGCTGATGGGTTATGCCAACCCAATCGAGCGTTATGGCGTCGATCGGTTCGTCGCAGATGCCAAGGCAGCCGGTGTGGACGGCGTGCTGGTTGTTGACTACCCGCCCGAAGAGTGCGAGTCCTTCGCGCGCACCTTGCACAGTCACCAGATGGACCCGATCTTCCTGCTGGCGCCGACCTCGACCGACCAGCGCATGAAGGAAGTCGGCCGCATCGCCAGCGGCTACGTCTACTACGTGTCGCTGAAGGGCGTGACCGGTGCCGGGCACCTCGACATCGGTGCCGTCGAAGCCATGCTGCCGCGCATCCGCGAGCATGTGCGCGTTCCGGTCGGCGTGGGCTTCGGCATCCGCAATGCGGCCACCGCGAAAGCCGTGGCGGCGGTGTCGGACGCGGTGGTGATCGGGTCCGCGCTGGTGCAGTTGCTCGAGCACGAGACGCCCGACAATGCACCGCTGGTAGCCGGTCGTTTCATCGCCGAGATTCGCACGGCGCTCGACACGTTGACAGGAGAAGTTGCATGAGCTGGCTCGAGAAACTGTTGCCGACGAAGATCCAGCAGACCGATCCCAGCGAGCGGCGCTCGGTGCCCGAGGGCCTTTGGATCAAGTGCCCGTCGTGCGAGACGGTGCTCTACAAGACCGACCTCGAACAGAACATCAACGTCTGCCCGAAATGCGGCCACCATCACCGGATGGGCGCGCGGGCGCGGCTCGATGCCTTCCTCGACCCGGAAGGTCGCTTCGAGATCGGCCAGGAGGTCGTGCCGGTCGATGCGTTGAAGTTCAAGGACAGCAAGAAGTACCCGGAGCGGTTGAAGGAAGCGCTCGAGGCCACCGGTGAAACCGATGCGCTGGTCGTGATGGGCGGTGCGATCCACAGCATTCCGGTGGTCGCGGCCTGCTTCGAATTCCAGTTCATGGGCGGCTCGATGGGCTCGGTCGTCGGCGAGCGTTTCGTGCGCGGAGTCGAGACCGCCGTCGAGCAGAAGACGCCATTCATCAGCTTCACCGCGACCGGTGGTGCGCGCATGCAGGAAGGCCTGCTGAGCCTGATGCAGATGGCCAAGACGAATGCCGCGCTGACGCGTCTCGCCAAGGCGAAGCTGCCCTACATCAGTGTGCTGGCCGACCCGACGATGGGTGGCGTGTCGGCGAGCTTCGCGTTCATGGGCGACGTGGTGATCGCCGAGCCGAAGGCGCTGATCGGCTTTGCGGGTCCGCGCGTGATCGAGAACACCGTGCGCGAGAAATTGCCTGAAGGTTTCCAGCGCGCCGAATTCCTGCTTCACACGGGTGCGATTGACATGATCGTCGATCGGCGCGAGTTGCGCACCTCGATCGCCAAGATGATCGCGATGCTGCAACGGCAGAGCGCCGACGCGCTCGCCTGACTGCGGGGCTGACGTCCAGCGACCCATCTTGTCGTCCGCGCTCCCGACCTCGCTCGCGGCCTGGCTGGCCCGATGCGAGCAGTTGCACTCCAAGGAGATCGACATGGGACTGCACCGTGTCGAGCAGGTGCGCGCGCGTCTCGATCTGAAGTTCGACGTCCCTGTGATCGCGGTGGCCGGCACCAATGGCAAGGGCTCCACCTGCGCGATGCTCGAATCGATCGCGTTGCGCGCCGGTTACCGCGTCGGCTTGTATTCCAAGCCGCACCTTGTGCATTTCGAGGAGCGTTGCCGCATCAACGGCGAGATGGCCTCCGAGGCTGATCTGATCCCGCATTTCGATGCCGTCGAGCGCGCCCGCGGTGACATCGGCCTGACCTATTTCGAGTTCACGACGCTGGCCATTGCCCGGCTTCTGTCGCAGGCACCGCTCGATCTGGTGATCCTCGAAGTCGGCCTTGGTGGCCGGCTCGATGCGGTCAACGCCTTCGACGCCGATTGCGCGGTGATCACCAGCATCGACCTCGACCACGTCGAATTCCTGGGTCCCGACCGCGAATCGATCGGGCGAGAGAAGGCCGGCATCATGCGCACCGGCCGTCCGGTGATCGTCAGCGATCCGGTGCCGCCGCAGAGCGTCATCGATCGGGCGCGTGAGATCGGCGCTGACCTGCGCCGCTTCGGCGTCGATTTCAACCATTCCGGCGACCCACAGCAGTGGGCTTGGGCCGGACGCACCAAGCGGTACAACAGCCTGGCCTATCCCGGGTTGCGAGGTGCGAACCAGCTGATCAATGCCTCTGGCGCGCTGGCGGCGTTCGAGGCGCTGGGCGACCGGCTGCCGATCACCGCTCAGGCGGTGCGTCAGGGCTTCGCGACGCTCGATCTGCCTGGACGGTTCCAGATCGTCCCGGGTCAGCCGACGCTGGTGCTTGACGTGGCGCACAACCCGCACGCGGTCGCCGCGCTGGCACAGAACCTCGACCGCATGGGGTTCCACCCCCGCACCCATGCGGTGTTCGGCGCGATGCACGACAAGGACCTGGCGGGAATCTTCCGACGCCTCGCATCGATCGTTGACACCTGGTGCTTCACCGACCTGCCAACGGCCCGTGCTGCCACCGCGCTGCACCTGAAATCGGTGCACGAGCAACTGGCTCTGAAGGGCCCCGGGCCGGTCGCGGTATCGATGCACGCAGACCCGCTCGAAGCGCTGCAACACGCCCTCGAAGTCGCGGACCCGACAGATAGAATCCTGGTCTTTGGGTCGTTCCTGACCGTCGGCGGAGTGCTGAAACACGGCTTGCCCCGACTGGGCAGTTCACACGGCGTTTGACGCGCGAACGCTTCCTTTCACCAGCGCGCAAACCAGCACCCATGGGACTGACGAGTTTTTTCAAGCGCAAGAGCACGGGCGACGTACCGGCGAACACGAGCCGCACGGCGCCGACCTTCGATGCCGTCGAAAAGGTGCGCACCCGTACGCGTCAGCGCCTGATCGGCGCCGTCGTGCTTCTGACTGTCGGGGTGATCGGCTTTCCGTTGGTATTCGAATCCCAGCCGCGGCCGATCCCGGTCGATATCCCGATCGACATTCCTCGTCAGGACGCGGTGGCTGCGCTCGCGTTGCCTGCGCAGCGGCGCGCGGCGGTTGCCCCTGCCGAGGGTGCTGCTTCGCGCGGCGCCGACGCGCCTGTTTCGGCTGTCGGGGCGATTCGAGAATCGCCCGCGGACCTGATGCCTTCGTCCGAGCCTTCGGTCGGCACCATGCCGCCAGCGCTGCCCGGCGTCGCGTCGACCGTGGCCAGCGGCAAGCTCGAAGTCGCGCCTGCCAGGCCGGCCAGCACCACGGAGCCGTCTGGGTCGGCACGCGCGGCGGCACCTGCGGGCAGGACAGCCGCTGATGCCGATGGGGCCCGACCCGCAAAGGTCGCGCCCCTGGCGCTGCCTGCCTCGTCAAGTGCATCCGGTGCGGATCAGGTATCGCCTTCTGAAGGCCCCGCACGGTTTGTCGTTCAGGTGGGCGCATTCGCCGACCCGACAGCGGCACGCGAACTTCGTTCGAAGATGGAAAAGCTGGGCTTGAAGACCTACACGCAGGTCGCCGAGACCAGCGCCGGCAAGCGCATCCGCGTGCGGCTGGGGCCGTTCGCGACACGAGCTGAGGCAGACAAGGCCCAGACCCGCTCGAAGGACGCTGGCATCGCAGCGGTGGTGCTGACGCTTTGACTCGATCCGATCGACGCGGACAGCCGCCGTTGTCGACAGAACGCGCAAGATGACCCTGTCCTGGAATGCCGTTGACATCGCCGTGCTGGCCGTGCTGCTGCTGTCGATGGCGGTCGGCGCATGGCGTGGGCTGGTGTTCGAGCTGATGTCTTTGGTGGGCTGGTTTGCGGCCTATCTTGCGGCGCAGTGGGCGAGCCCGGCGGTATCTCCTTACATGCCGATCGGTGTGCCGGGTTCTTCGATCAACCATGCCGCTGCATTTGCAGCGACGTTCATCGGTGCGCTGCTGGGATGGACGTTGCTGGCCAGGCTGCTGAAAGTGCTGCTGCATGCGACGCCGCTGGGGCTGGTCGACCGCCTGCTCGGGGCTGTTTTCGGGCTGCTTCGCGGGGTGGTGCTGCTGCTTGCGGTGGCCGCGGTCGTCACGCGCACCCCCTGGGCGCAATCGCCGACCTGGCAGCAATCCACGGGTGCCGCCTGGCTGAAAGTGCTGCTGGTCGGCTTGAAACCCACCTTGCCCGCACCGATCTCAGATCAGTTGCTGCTGTGATCCGGGCCTGACCCGCAGACAATGTCTTCAAGCCGAGGGGCGTTTCGAGCCCTCGCCAGTTTTCGATACGGGAGTGTGTTCATGTGCGGCATCGTCGGGGTGATCTCTAAGGCGCCGGTCAACCAGTTGATCTATGACGCCTTGCTGCTGCTGCAGCATCGCGGTCAGGATGCAGCCGGCATCGTCACGATGCAGGACTCGCGCTGCTACATGCACAAGGCACGCGGCATGGTGCGCGACGTTTTCCGCACGCGCAACATGCGTGGGCTGATGGGCACGGTCGGCCTGGGTCAGGTGCGTTATCCGACCGCTGGCAACGCCTACAGCGAAGAAGAGGCCCAGCCCTTCTACGTCAACGCGCCATTCGGCATCGTGCTGGTGCACAACGGCAACCTGACCAACGCGGCGACGCTGAAGAACGAACTGGCACGAATCGATCGCCGTCACATCAACACCGACAGCGACACCGAGGTGCTGATCAACATCTTTGCTCATGAACTCGAACTTGCAGCGCGTGATCTCCCGCTGACTCCCGAGATCATCTTCAAGGCCGTGGCAGCGGTGCACAAGCGCATCAAGGGCTCCTATGCGGTGGTCGCGCTGATCGCCGGTTTCGGGCTGCTGGCTTTTCGAGATCCGTTCGGCATCCGCCCCCTGTGTTTTGGCGAGGGTGACACGCCCGACGGACGGCAGGTGATGGTGGCCAGCGAGTCGGTTGCCCTCGAAGGAACCGGTCACGTGATGACGCGCGATGTGGCACCCGGGGAGGCCATCTTCATCACCTCGGAGGGGCAGGTCCACGCGCAGCAGTGCGCCGAGAACCCGAGCCTGCATCCTTGCATGTTCGAGTACGTCTACCTGGCGCGGCCGGACTCGATCATGGATGGCATCTCGGTTTACCAGGCGCGGCTCAACATGGGCGAAACGCTCGCGCAGCGTCTGATTTCCACGATGCCACCCAGCGAGATCGACGTCGTGATCCCGATCCCCGAATCGAGCCGGCCGTCGGCGATGCAGCTCGCGCAGAAGATCGGCAAGCCCTATCGCGAAGGCTTTGTCAAGAACCGCTACGTTGGCCGCACCTTCATCATGCCGGGGCAGGGCGTGCGCAAGAAGTCGGTGCGCCAGAAGCTCAACGCGATCGGCGTCGAGTTCAAGGACCGCAACGTTCTGCTGGTCGATGACTCGATCGTTCGGGGCACCACGTCGAAAGAGATCGTGCAGATGGCGCGTGAGGCGGGTGCGCGCAAGGTCTACATGGCATCGGCCGCTCCGCCGGTGCGATTCCCCAATGTCTACGGCATCGACATGCCGACCAACAGCGAGCTGATCGCGCACAACCGCAGCATCGAGGAAATCCGCCA
The DNA here is from genome assembly GCA_046154125.1 of Rhizobacter sp. Lineage (GTDB taxonomy): Bacteria > Pseudomonadota > Gammaproteobacteria > Burkholderiales > Burkholderiaceae_C > PBB1. The sequence continues at coordinate 87,954 of JBJXEJ010000167.1, forward strand.
GTTCATCGGCGCCGATGCGCTGATCTACCAGGACGTCAACGCAATGAAGCGGGTGGTCGGCGCGCTGAACCTGCAGGTTGCCGGGTTCGAGGCATCGTGCTTCGACGGTCACTACATCACCGGCGACATCTCGGCGGCCGACTTCGACGTCATCGCCACACAACGCCGGTCGCAGGTCGAGGAAGAGGACCCGGCCGATCGTTCACGTCTGGCCCTGCAGAACGCGGCGGAGCAGGCCTGATGTCGACGAAGAAGACGATTCCCCGCGTGGCCTTGCCCGAGGGCACCCGCATCGACACGCTGGCCGTGCGCGAAGGCCTGCCCCGCACCCAGTGGGGCGAGAACTCGGAGGCGCTGTTCCTGACCAGCAGCTTCGTGCAGCCCGATGCGGCCACGGCCGCCGCGCGCTTCGCGAACGAGGAAGAAGCATTCATCTATTCGCGCTTCACCAACCCGACGGTGACGATGTTCGAGCGGCGGCTCGCCGCGATGGAAGGCGCCGAGGCCTGCATTGCCACGTCCAGTGGCATGGCTGCGATCCTGCTGACCGCGATGGCGCTGCTGAAGGCGGGCGACCACGTGATCTGCTCGCGCAGCGTGTTCGGCTCGACGATCACGCTGCTCGGGCGCGAGTTCGCGAAGTTCGGCGTCGAAACCAGCTTCGTGTCGCAGACCGACGTCGGCGAATGGCGAGACGCCATCCGGCCGACCACGCGGCTGCTGTTCGCCGAATCGCCGACCAATCCGCTGACCGAGGTTTGCGACATCCGTGCGCTGGCCGAAGTCGCGCGGGAGGCGAATGCGCTGCTCGCGGTCGACAACTGCTTCTGCACCCCGGCATTGCAGCGTCCCGTCGAGTACGGCGCCGACCTGATCATCCACTCGGGCACCAAGTACCTCGACGGCCAGGGACGCGTGGTCGCCGGTGCGGTGTGCGGCCCCGAGCAACTGATCAACGACAAGTTCGTGCCGGTGATGCGCAGTGCGGGCATGACGCTGTCATCGTTCAATGCGTGGGTCGTGCTGAAGGGGCTGGAGACGCTGTCGATCCGCATGCAGGCGCAGAGCGAACGCGCGCTGAAGCTTGCGACCTGGCTTGAACAGCAGCCGCAGATCGAGCGCGTTTTCTACCCCGGACTGAAATCGCATCTGCAGCATGAACTGGCAATGGCGCAGCAGTCGGGCTGCGGCGGCGCGGTGCTGTCGTTCGTCGTCAAGCCGCGGGCACCCGGTGATGCTGCTGCTGCGCGCCTCACCGCGTTCCACGTGATCGACAGCACGCAGATCTGCTCGATCACCGCCAACCTCGGCGACACCAAGACCACGATCACCCACCCGGCCAGCACCTCGCACGGCAGACTCACTGAAGAGCAGCGTCAGGCCGCCGGCATCACGCAGGGCATGGTCCGCATCGCGGTCGGCCTCGACGACGTGGAAGACCTGAAGGCCGATCTGCTGCTTGGCCTGAATTCACTTTGATGACGATGGACGATCCCCGACCGATGACCCGAAAAGTTCGCACCCGCATCGCACCGTCACCGACCGGTTTCCTGCACCTGGGCACCGCGCGCACAGCGCTCTTCTCGTGGGCTTACGCGCGCCATCATGGCGGCGATTTCATCCTGCGTGTCGAAGACACCGACGAGGCGCGGTCGACGCAGGAGGCGGTCGATCAGATCATCGCTGCGATGAAGTGGCTGAACCTCGATTACGACGAAGGCCCGTTCTTCCAGATGCAGCGCATCGAGCGCTATCGCGAGGTGATCGGCCAGATGCTGGCCGCGGGGTCTGCCTATCCCTGCTATTGCACGCCGGCCGAGCTCGACACGATGCGCGAGGCGCAGCGTGCCCGCGGCGACAAGCCGCGCTACGACGGACGCTGGCGGCCCGAGCCGGGCAAGGCGTTACCGGCCATTCCCGACGGCGTGAAGCCGGTGATCCGATTTCGCAATCCGGTCGATGGCGCGGTGACCTGGGACGACATGGTCAAGGGACCGATCACCATCTCGAACGGCGAACTCGACGACCTGATCATTGCCCGTCCGGGCGCCGATGCGAACACATTGATCGGCACGCCGACCTACAACTTCTGCGTCGTCGTCGACGACTGGGACATGCAGATCAGCCACGTGATCCGCGGAGACGATCACGTCAACAACACGCCGCGGCAGATCAACATCCTGCGCGCGCTGGGCGCCGAACTGCCGGTGTACGGTCACGTTCCGATGATCCTCGGGCCCGATGGCGACAAGCTGTCGAAGCGGCACGGCGCGGTCAGCGTCACGCAGTACGAGGACGCCGGCTACCTCCCCGAAGCGATGCTGAACTACCTGGCACGGCTGGGCTGGAGTCACGGCGACGATGAACTGTTCAGTCGCGAGCAACTGGTGGCCTGGTTCGACGGGCATCACCTGGCCAAGAGCCCCGCGCAATGGGACGTTGCCAAGCTCAACTGGGTCAACGCGCATTACCTGAAGGCCTTGCCCGATGCAACCTTGGCAGCGCTCGTGGCAAGCCGATTCGAGGCGCGTGGCATCTCGGTGCCGCTCGACGATCACCTCGAACGACTCTGCGCGTTGTTCAAGGACCGCTGCGCAACGACAATGGAGCTGGCCGAGTGGCTCGCGATGTATTTCATGGATGTCGAGCCGCGCGATGAAGACCTTGCGGCACACGTCACCGACGCGGTCAAGCCGGCGATTCAGAGCCTGCGCGGACGCCTCGTCGACACCGAATGGTCGAAGCCGGCGATCAGTGCCGCGATCAAGGAAGTCATCACCACGCATGGCATCAAGATGCCGCAGCTGGCCCATGCAGTGCGCGTGCTGGTTTGTGGCCGCGCCCAGACGCCGTCGATCGACGCCGTGCTCGAGCTTTTTCCTCGCAATCTCGTGATCTCGAGATTGCAGATCGGGTGAAAAGCTGGCTATACTCTTGGTCTCGCTTGAACAGCGCGAAGCGGCACAGAAATCAATCTCTGCGCTGCTTCCCCAGGGGATGTCAGGGGCCAGTTGAACTGACAGCAAAGGGGGGTATAGCTCAGCTGGGAGAGCGCTTGCATGGCATGCAAGAGGTCAGCGGTTCGATCCCGCTTACCTCCACCAACGACAGGCAGCAGATCGCCGGTTGAAAGTGGCGCGCAGTTCAAGACGTGACGGAGAACATGTCCCCTTCGTCTAGAGGCCTAGGACACCACCCTTTCACGGTGATTACAGGGGTTCGAATCCCCTAGGGGACGCCACAAGCTTGAGCAAAGCTTGCAGCAGTATCTGAAAAGAGAACGCTGGAAATTTGCTCCGCACGAAGTGCGTACTGGAGTGGTAGTTCAGTTGGTTAGAATACCGGCCTGTCACGCCGGGGGTCGCGGGTTCGAGTCCCGTCCACTCCGCCAACAATCAAGCAAACACGGGGCCTAGCGCCCCGTTTTTGTTTTCTACCTACATCCTTACCTACATTGCGCACCATGCTTTGTTGGAGTCCGACGTGTGGCGTTGGTGC
>JBJXEJ010000168.1:0-8384 GCA_046154125.1 Rhizobacter sp.
CGACGACAGCAGGAAGCCGTAGACGATCAGCCGGATGCTGTCGCCCATGCTGTCGAGGATGCCCTTGCCGCCGGTCTGCTTCGGCGTGTTCGAGAAGGCGTTGACGAAGGCCAGCGCGACCTCGTGCGGCGCCGGCAGGTAGATCGGGTTCGAGGGCACGCCGGTGGGCACGCGGCCGCCTTTCTCGCGCAGGCTCTGCACCTCGCTGACGAACTGGTCGACATCGGCGCGCATGCCGGGCTGGAAGTAGTCGACATCGCCGGCATCGACGATGCGCATCTGCGGATGCCAGATGCCAGGCACGTAGCTGACCAGGCACCAGATCAGCAACGGCAGCAGGAACGACCCCACGCCCAGCACCCAGTGGGTGCGAGGCGCGAGTCGGCGACGCGGCAGGAGCAGGTGTATCGCACTCATGGCGGGATGGACGGGGTGACTTTCCTGAGCGGCGACATCGACGGCGACACACGCCGGGCGAACCATCTTTCGTATTACGACCTGTGACGTCCGTACTACCAGATAAGCAACGGACGTGCCCACCCACCCTCGCACGTGTCAACCCAGAACGCACCAAACGGAGGTGCCCGAGGCACTGCGGACCTCGGTGCGGGTGTCATCGACGGGCTGCCAGTGCATGGGTTCGGTGCGACCTTCGAGCGCTGGCAGGGACGATCGCTCGATGGCCCACTCGCCTTCGCGCAGGCGTCCGCACGAAATCTCGAAGTCGAGCAACGCCGTGGCCGACGCCGGATGCCGGGAAAGCAGCATGCCCAGCGTGTCGCCCGGGATGGTGCCTGCTGGCCAGCTGATCCGCCGAGGTCGCACCCGCATCAACCACTCACCGCTCAGCAACAGGAAGCCCTTCGCGGCGGAGATCAACCCGGCTTCGTCGCAGGGCAGCGTGCTCGTCTCGGCGAGCACCACCGTGCGCCCGGTCGAGCCCGGCGCACGCTCCCACACCTCGCGATAGGCCCCGTGCACGCCGGTTTCGATGACGCGGTCGTCGCTGCCGAATTCCATCCAGCCGACATCGGGCGTCAGCCCCGGCGGGTGCAGGTCGAGCCGGCGGTGCCAGGTGCACACATCGCCGTGTGGTCGCTGGCGGACTTCGGTGCGACCGAAAAAGCCTTGCTGCTGCGCCAGCGCGAGGTGCTGCACCGGAGTCATCGCAGCCAGCGGCATCGCTGATCGACCGATCTCGGCCGCTGCCGGCACGCGCAGATCGGCATGCCAGCGCGCGGTCTGCAGCCAATGCACCCAGGTCGTGGTGTCGCGCAGCTCCGGTGTCTCGAGCAGCGTGCGCCGCCATACGCCGCGGTAGCGCTCGGGTACATCAGGAAAGGTGTCGGCGCGCGTCATGCGATGAATTCGGGAAACGTGGGCAGCTTTCGGTAGAACTCGACATCGTGGTTCGGCCACAGCCAGGCGCCGGTCTCGGCGGCCAGCGCCTTCAGCTTGCGGATGCTGTCGATCGCCTGCGCTTCGCGGCCCTGCCACAACGTTCCCGGAGCGATCTCGTCATCGATGTTTTCCTGCAGGTCGGCGGCGTCACCGGCCAGCAGGATCGGCGGACCTTTCGGCATCTCGATCCACATCGACATGTGCCCGATGGTGTGGCCGGGTGTCGCCACGGCCTGCACGCCGGGCACCAGCGTGTACTCGCCCGATTGCAGCCTGAACTGCAGCGGTGCACCGGCGTCGTCGATCAGGTCATCGGCAAAGACAGCCGGGTCGGCGCCGCTGATGCCGACCTCCATCTCGTCACGCTGCACATGGATCTCGGCGCCGCAGCCGCAGCGGCGCAGGTCGCGCAACCCGCCGGCATGGTCGAAATGCAGGTGACCGATGAAGATGATGTCGACGTCGGCAGCCGTCAGTCCGAGTCGCGCCAGGTGGTGTGGGATGCGCTGGTCATCGCGCATGTCGGGCGCTCCGAACTCGAATACTTCCGGGTCGTAGTGACGGTCGCGTGCCACCGTGTCGGCGATCTTCGCGTGGTCGCAGCCGACGTCGTACAGGATGCGGCCGTTCGCGGTCTCGATCAGGTACGCAAGGATCGGCGCCTCGATCTGCTGGCCGCGCCCGCGCTGCCAGGTCGAGATTGACTTGTCGTAGCGATGCGTTGCCGTCAACAGCGGCCAGAGTTTGCGTACCTGGGTCATGAGAGCTCCGGTTCTGTGCCACAGCGCAGCCGCGCGATCAGCGCCGCGCTGTCGGTCACCGCTCCGAAGATGCCGCCTTCGACAGCAATCATTTCGAGCGATGGCTTCTGCAGCGCAGCCTCCGACGCGGCGCAGGCATCGCCGACGGTGATGCAGTGCAGGCCGTGGTCGGTCGCGGCGCGCAGCGTCGTGTGCACGCAGACCTCGGTGGTCACGCCGCAGACGATCACGGTCTCGGTGCCCCAGCCGCGCAGGATCTGATCAAGATCGGTCTGGTGGAAGGCGCTGTAGCCGGGCTTGTCGACCACCGGCTCATCGCCGCGTGGCTGCAGTTCGTCGACCAGCCCGTGACCCGGCTCACCGCGAACCAGCAGCCGGCCGAGCGGACCGGCCGAGCCGATCTCGGCGCCAGCACGGCGGCTGCGCGCGAGCTTGGCCGGCGGGCAGTCGGACAGGTCGGGCCGGTGGCCCTCGCGGGTGTAGACGATGTGAAGGCCGGCCCCGCGAGCTGCAGCGATCAGCGCACACACCGGCCCGAGCGTGGCGCGCAGCCGCGTCACGTCGACGCCCGCCTGCGCGGCATAGCCGTGCGGGTCGAGGAAATCACGCTGCAGGTCGATCACCAGCAGGACGGTGCGCGCTGCATCGAACATCGGTCCAACGCCTCAGCCGAACTCGTGCGTGATGGCGGCCGCGATGCGTGTCGACAGTTCGGCCGCCATCACCGCACCTTTCTCGACGCTGGACCCGCGCGCAGACGACAGCACGCCCGACAGCGGAACCCAGTGCTTGCGCGTCGGGTAGACGTCGTACGGCGGGAATTCGGCCGGCGGTTCGTCGGGGATCAGGTCGAGCCGCACCAGGCTCGGGTGGTAGTGCAGCATCATCGAGGTCTCGATCACCGCGGCATGCTCCAGCGCAAAGCCGGGAAAGCCATCGGGAAACACGCTGGCCAGCGTCGATTCGGACAGGAAGTCCCAATACTCCAGGCGCATGACCTGCAGTGCCGCCCGCGGGCCCAGGTCGCGCAGGCCGAGGTCGATGCCCTCGGTCAGGAACCACTGGTTCTCGTAGTGGCCGTTGACGAACACCAGCTTGGTCGCGCCATGGCGCGCGAACTCGCGCACCGCATCGCGCACCGAGCCGATCAGCGTGGCTGCATCGACGCTGGTGGTGCCGCAGAAGTGCTGGCCACCGCCGCACTTGGGTTGTGACTTGTAGCCATACGACAGCGTCGGAGCCACCAGTGCACCGATGCGCGCAGCCGCATCGGCCGCGACCGCCGCCGACAGCAAGCCGTCGGTGCCCAGCGGCAGGTGCGGACCGTGCTGCTCGAGGGCCCCGACTGGCAGCAGGATCGTGGGGTTGTCCCGCTTCAGCCGCGCTTCGTAGTCGATCCACGACAACTGGTTCATCCAGACGGTGCTCATGCGCGTGTCTCCTCGGGTTGGGAAGCGTTCGAATCGGAGGCCTCGATCAGGGCCGCCAGGGCAATCAGGACACCGCCCGCCCACTCGCGCGGCAGCAGGGTGCTGTCGCCGAGCAGGACGGCGGATACCACCGCCACCAGCAGCTCGACGGTCAGGATCAGGCCGGCGCGGCCGCTCTCGAGGTGGGTCACGCCGTATTGCCAGGTTGCAGTCGCGAGCAGCAGCCAGCCGAAGGCATACCCGGCCAGCGCCAGCGCGATCGACGCGTTCACCACCGGCCAGGCCGAACCGTTGAGCGTCACGAGTAGCGCCGACAACAGTCCGCAGCCGACGAACACCGCCACGGTCTTGGACAGCATCGGTATCGCCTGCGCCGCACGCGAGATCACGTTGTGGCCGGCGAATGCCAGGCCGGCCGACAAGGCCAGCCAGTCCGCCTTGCCGAGCGGTTCGGCCCAGGCGGCGCTGCCGCCGATCACGAACCACAGGCCCGCCAGTGCCAGCGCCACCGCGAGGGCGCGCCGTGGACCGATCGACTCGCCCAGGAACACCCGCCCGCCCAGCACCGACCACACCGGCGCCAGGTAGAACAGCAGCATCACCCGGACCACGTCACCGATCATCAGCGCCTGAACGAACGCGGTGTTGGCCCAGCCGCCCACCAGGGTCATCAAGAGCAGCAGGCCGGCCTGCGACCTCCAGGCCGGGCGTTGCCGCCACAGGAAGCCGATGCCGCAGACGCCGACCGCGCCGTAGGTCAGCAGCGACAGCATCGGGCCCGACAGGCCCGCCGTGGCGAAGCCCTTCAGGGGCCACCACAGCAAGCCCCACATCGTGGCCGAGCCGAGCAACACCAGCGTGGGCAGCCGGGTTCCGCGCGAGGGTGGTGCCCCGCGCGACAACGCCGGCGTGTCGGCGGCGCTCATGGTGGGGGGCGTGCCGTCATGCCATCACCGAGCCGCCATTCGGGCTCAGCACCTGGCCGCAATAGAAGCGCGACAGATCCGACATCAGGAACAGCGCAGTGGCCGCGATCTCGTGCGCCTCGGCGAAACGGTGCTGTGGGATGTCGAGCTCCTTCGCGATCCACTCGGGGCTCATGTGTTCGGGCGACAGCATCGCGGTGGCGACCGGTCCCGGCGCGATCGCATTGACCCGGATGGCCGGGGCGAATTCGCGGGCCAGCGAACGCGTGAGTGCGATCACGCCGGCCTTGGCCGCGCAGTAAGGCGCGAACTGTGCGCGTCCGAGGAGTCCGAGGTCGGAGGCGATGTTGACGATCACGCCCGCCTGGCGCGCGACCATGTCCGGCAGCACCGCCTTGCACATCAGGAAGACCGACTTCAGGTCGGTGTCGAGCATTCGGTCCCAGTCGGATTCGGTGGTCTCGAGGAAGGGCCGGTCCTGGATGATGCCGGCGTTGTTGACGAGCGCATCGATCGGTCCGAGCGCCGATGTCACCGCAACGACCAGCGCGGTCACATCGTCCGCGCGGCTGACGTCTGCCTCGACGACGCACACGCGCACGCCAGAGGCTTCCAGTTGCGAGGCCAGGTTGTCCGCTTCGGCGGCGCGGCCGAGGTGGTTGATGGCCACCGCTGCACCGGCCTGCCCACAGGCCAGTGCGGTGGCCCGGCCGATGCCGCTCGCCGCCCCGGTGACCAGCACCACGCGACCGGCCATCGACAGCTGCAGCGCCAGAGGGGTCAGGGCCCGTGCCGGCTTCAATGCATGACCTCGCCATGACTGGCACTGATCGCCTGACCGGTCAGCGATCGCGCCGCCTGGCTCGCCAGAAACAGGAACACGCCGGCGATGTCCTCAGCCTCGAGCATGGTCGGGATCGCCTGCCGCGCCAGGATCTCGCGCTCGACGTCCGATTCGGGGCGGCCTTGCACGGCCGCCATGCTGCTCAGCGAGCGCATCGCCGCAGGAGTGCGTATCCAGCCAGGGCACACGGCGTTGACGCGGATGCCACCTGGCGCCAGCTCCCAGGCCAGCGACCGTGTCAGGCCGATCACCGCGTGCTTGCTGGCCACGTAGGCCGAAAAATCGGCGACGCCCGTCAGCCCCCAGATCGACGACTGGTTGATCACGCACGAGCCGCGCGGCATCAACGGCAGCAGCGCACGGGTCAGCCGCATCATGCTGCCCACGTTGTTGTCGAGCAGTGCGGACCAGCGCGACGAGGCGTCCGCAGCCGGGTCGGCGATCGGCGTCGGGTATTCGGTGCCGGCGTTGTTGACCAGCACGTCGACGTGGCCGTGGCGAGCCTGCAGGTTCGCCACGAAGGCATGCAGGTCGCCTTGTGCGCTCAGGTCCGCCGCGATAGGCGTCACTTCGCGCTGCACACCCAGTTCTTCGGCCAGACAGTGCAGGGCGGTCGCGTCGCGGTCGGTGACGATCAGCCGCACGCCCTGTCCGGCAAACGCCGAGGCCAGCGCTCGACCGATCCCACCCGCCGCGCCGGTCAGCACCACCACCTGGCCTTGCAATCCATGGCAGGATGTGTTTTGCGGGTCCGCCCGCGACGAGGGATCGACGGACACGATCAGACCGCTGTGAGGAACGACACGCCCACCGCACCGATGAAGCCATCGGCGCGACCAGGCACCTCGGGCCCGCGGACCTCGCCGTAGTCGCTCGACAGAACCCGTGTGACACGGTGCTGGTGAAACGCCCGCAGCAACTGGCTGACCGGCACCACCTGCCGGTAGTCGTCGCCATAGATCTCGCGGTGGTAGGCAGGCAGCCGATGCCAGGGCACGGTCGGACGTTCGTGGTGTGCGTTGTGAAACCCGAAGTTGAGCCACAGAAGGTTCAGCCAGAAGCTGTCGAGCCCGACGACGTTGCTGAAGGTGTTGTCCTGTTCGTAGGCGCGGTCGCGCACCTTGTCGTTCGGAATCGGCGCATCTCCCTGGATCGGGTAGGCATCGTAGGTGTGCTGGAAGCAATCGGCGAAACGCAGCACCGTGATGAACGCGAGGTACGCGATGAAGTAGAGCCCCAGTGCCTTCGGCGAATACCAGCCGAGTGCGGCGAACGATCCGAAGCGCAGCGCCGCGATGCCGACGATGCGGGCGCGTGTGGCGTTCGGGCCGCCGTGCTTGAACGGCAGCGCGACGACGAAGCCGCGCATCAGGAATTCGACCGCCGGAAAGTAGGCCCACTCGAGCGCCAGCACGCCGCGCCGCAGCCAGGCTGGTGCTGTCAGCAGAAAGCCGCGTGCGTCGAAGGTGATCACATCGGCCCGCTCGACGTGATGTCGCATGTGCTTGCGCCGCAGGTCGGCGAAGCGGGCGTAGCAGCTGCCGTTGAGCCAGCTCATCAACGTGCCCCAGCGTTCGTTGACTGTCGCGTTGCGGAAGATGGCCTGGTGGGCGAACTCGTGGATGTAGTAGGCCGACCAGACCAGCGTCAGTGTCACCAGCGCGAAGCCGATCGTGTTCAGCACCCAGGAGGCCGCGGTCAGCAACGCGATGCCGACCGGGTAGCCGACAAGGGTGAAAGCCAGCGCCGCGATGTTCGGCGCGGCGCCGTCCGGGGTGCGGAACATCACTTCTTCACCAGCGCGCTGACGAACTGCGCATCGAAGGTCGATTCAGTGGCAGGGACGGTGGTGATCTGCCCCTTGGCCTTCAGCAGCTGCGAAATGATGTCGCCGCTGGCGTAGTACGAGGTGGTTTCCGTCGCCTTGGTGAATGCCTTCGGCATCTCGGCGAGCGGGATGTTGTAGACCCCGGACCACTGCTCCTTGACCTCCTTGGCCGACACGCCCATGGCCTTGCCGATGATCTTGGCGGCTTCGTCGGGCTTGGACTTGATGTACGCCAGACCATCGAGGTAGCCCTGGATGACGCCGGCGATTTCTGTCGGCTTGGCCTTGATGACCTTGTCGTCGAAGACCAGCACGTCGGCGATCAGACCCGGGGCGTCCTTCGACGAGAACACGACCTTGAACTTCTTGCCCCCGCCCTGGCTGACGATCTGCGACAGGCTCGGCTCGTAGGTGACGCCGATCGACAACTGGCCCGAGGCCATCGCCGCCGGCACCGCTTCGGGCGTCATGTTGACTGCCGTGATGTCCTTGTCGGTCAGGCCATTGACCTTGAGCGCATACGACAGCAGGAAGTCGGATGGCGACAGCGGGTTGAAGCCGACTTTCTTGCCCTTGAAGTCGGCCACCTTGGCGATGCTCTTGTCGGCCACGATCGCGTCGCCGCCATTCGAATAATCGATCGGCATCACGACTTTCTGAGGCCGGCCTGCTGCCACCTGTCCGACCACCTGGTCGTAGGTCAGCATGCCACCGTCGACCGCGCCGCTGGCGATGGCCGACGGGATCAGGGCCGGGTCGGTGAAGATCTGCAGGCTGACCTTCAGGTGGTGCTTCTTGAAGAGGTCGAGCTTCTCGGCCACGTAGAACGGCCCGTACCCGATCCAGACGACGGTGCCGATCTTCATCGGGGTCACATCGGCTGCATGTCCTGCGACTGCGAACGCGGCGAGCGCCAGGCCGGCCAGCGGCTTCGTCAGCGAAGTGCCGAGGCGAAACCAGATCGCCGAGGAAGGCAGGAGGGAAGAACTGAGAGGACGAAATGAATGCATGTCGAGAGCTCCAGGTGAAAGAAACGGGCGCAGGAGAAGACGTTTCGATGCGTCGCTCTCCCGGGCTTTTGTCCCTCCGTGGAGCCTCGATGGCTGGTGACCGCCAAGGCCGGATCACTCTCGGACCAGCACCGGCATCGCTGCCGATCGGAACCCTAGTGACCCTGAGTGTGAGGAGTGCATG
>JBJXEJ010000169.1:0-62001 GCA_046154125.1 Rhizobacter sp.
TGGTCAACCATTCGCCCAGTCGGGACCGCATCTCGCCGGCCGCCTTGCGGGTGAATGTGATCGCCAGGATCTCCTGCGGTTCGGCGCCGTCGAGCAGCGCACGCAGGATGCGCGACACCAGCATCCAGGTCTTGCCCGCACCGGCGCAAGCCTCGACGACGACGTGGCGGTGCGGGTCGCAGGCGACCGCATAGAAGGCGTCGGCTCCGACCGCTGCGCCGTCGATGAGGTAGGCAGGTTGCACCGCAGCGGTCGGTGCGTTCATGTTGTCGCTCCTCCAGCCGGATGCACGGCCCACTGATCCCGACGGCACAGCCCCCGGGCATCGCAGTACTCGCACGCCACACCCTCGCCCAGCGCCAGCAGCGGCGCACCGTCACGCAGGCGGGCGAGATCGCGGCCCAACCCTTCCACCAGGACCTCGGCGCTGCGCTCGACGCCGGGGTGACGCACCTCGACGATCTTCTGGGCGTCGTCGAGCGACAGATAGATCGCATCGAGCGGGCCGATCTCGCCAGCTCGCTTGCCCTGCTCGATCGCCAGCGCCGCATAGAACGGCAGCTGCGTGTCTTCCTGCGCTTGCCTGACCTTGTCGCGCAAGGCAGGCGCGCTCCCGGTCTTGTAGTCGATCAACTGCGTCACCGGCCCTTCGTCACCAGCCACGCTGTCGATGCGGTCGATCACGCCGTGCATCGCGATGCCTCGCCAGGCCTCGGGTCGAGCGGTCCACTCGCATTCGCCGTCGAGCCACTGCGCGCCATCGCGATCGCGCCCGTGCAACCACTCGACATAACGCGGTGCGAAGCGCTCGAAGGTCGCTGCGAACGGCAGGAAATCGGCATCTGGAATCCCCATGTCGGTCTGCGTCTCGACGGCCGCCCGGGCCAGCGCGCCTGCATCGTCCCGGACATCCACGGGTGACGGACGCGCCCGGTGGAACCGGTTCAGGACGGCGTGCAGCCAGGTGCCGTAATCGCGCTTCTCGACTTCGCCGTCGAGTTCGTCGGCGGCCTTCAGTCCGAGCATGCGCAGCGCGAAGAATTGATACGGACAGGCCCTCAGCGCTTCGCAGGCGCTGGCGCTCAATCGATCCGGCAGCAGCGCCGGAGCCGACGGCGTGGGCCGCGCTATCGGGTTCGAGCGCAGGGGACGCTCGACGCGCGGGTCGGGTGCATCGGCCAACGCCGCCAGCCCGGCCTCGCGACGGGCGGAGATCAGCCGCTCGAGCAAGGGGCTGGGCGACACCGGTTCGCCGTTGTCGTCGGCGCGTCGCAGCAGCGTCACCGGAGCGCATTGCAGCACCTGGGCGAAGGCGAGCGCCTCGCGCTCGCGCCGCTCGGCCGCAGTCGGGAGTCCGAGTGCAGCCGCCTCGCCATCATTCAACAAAGGGTGCGGTGACAGTGCAGCGCCCAGGTGCTTCTCGTCCGCCCCCGGCCATACGACTGCGGAGAACGGTCGCAGCACCGCGCGCGACGCCGGGATCACGATCACTGCGGGCGATTCGGGCGACTCGGGAACAAAGGTCGCCTGCTCGAGCGCGGCGTCGACCCAGCGGGCATAGTCCGCCAGAGCAAGCGTCTCGGTGTGACCGGCCAACGCGCTGATCGCGTTCAGGTGCAGCGCAGACAGCACCTGTTGGCCGGCATCGTCGTCGGCGAGCGATGCAGCAAGCCCGCTGGCCTGCAGCGCCGCACGTGCCCGGGCGCTCCAGCCGACCAGGTTCTGGGCACCGGCCCCCCGCAAGGGTTCGGCGGCCTGCGCAGCAAGTTCCCAGAGCGCGGCCGCACCCGGGCTCAAGCGCCGGGGATCGACCGAGGTGGGTCGGGCCCAATGGTGTCGGCGCAGGGTGAATTCGAGCGAAGCAACTGCCACCGTATCGAACGCCGTTGCAGGGCAGGACTTGATCGCGTCAAGCACGTCGTCCACCGTCGCGGAGGCTGCAGCTGCGCGCAAAAGCAGGGCAACGCTCGCGCCGGCTCGGGTGGTCGACAAGGTCCACCCGGTTTCGTCCCGCAACGGCACGCCGCGCCGGCCCAGCAGTGCGCGAACGCGTCGCACCAGCAACCGGTCCTGCGCGATCAAAGCGACCGGCGCCCCGTGCACGGACAGTTCGAGAAGCACCTGGGCCGCGGCGCGCTGCGCCTCGTCCTCGAAGCTGCTGCAAACCTGGACCTGAACGCGGGCCTGCGGCGAGACGGCACGGATGGCGTCGTCGCCGGACGGATCGGCATCGATCCAGAGCACGGGACAGCCGGGCGATGCGGCATCGACGAGCGCCTGCGTCAGCGCATCGGCCCCGCCGGCCTGCACGACGATCCAGGCCGACGGCAGCATCGAGAAAAGCACATCGGTCGGCGGCTCGGTCGTGACAGCGGCCCACTCGAAGGCGATGCGCGCCAGATGCCGCTCGGTGCCACCGACGCCACCCACCGCTCGAAGCATCTCGCGAATCGAGTCACGGTGCGCGGCACGGCAAGACGGTGGCACAGCCGCGATCGAGCGAGCGATCGCCTGCGCGGTCTGGGTCACCGAAGCGGCTGCCTGATCGAAGGCTCGAGGGTCCTGATGCAGCCACGCCGAGAAAGCCGCCTGTCCGCGCAGCAGGCGGCGTGCAGTCAGGCTGTCGAGCGCGCCATCGAAGCAGATGTCGTGATCGGCCGCCGGCAACGCAGGGGCCGTGCTGCGTGCCAGCGTTTGAATGGTCTCGACCCGCGGCATCCATGCATCGACTGACGCCCAGGCCTGCCGTGCCAGCGGCAGGTGATGGGCGAAGGGCACCAGGAAGATAGCGTCGCGCAGGCTGATGCCCCGCTCATCTGCCCAGCGCACCGACGCGGCAATCGCGACCGACCACGGGTCACGGTGAGCAGTTTCGAGAAAGATTTTTGTCATCGTGGCGATAGAAAAGGACTCGTCTCGCCAGCGTTGCAGGGCGCAGGCCAAAGCACCCGATGTGCCAAAATCATTGTGCCTTGCAGCCTGACTCCAGGCTCGCTCGTACCAAGGACAAACCCATGAGCAGCGAACTGATCACACACACTTCCGACGCGTCGTTCGACAGCGACGTCATCCAGTCCAGCAAGCCGGTGCTGGTGGATTACTGGGCCGAATGGTGCGGTCCCTGCAAGGCCATCGCACCGATCCTCGACGAAGTATCGAAGGCCTACGACGGTCGCTTGCAGGTCACGAAGATGAACGTCGATGACAACCGCGACGTGCCTGCCAAGTACGGCATCCGCGGCATCCCCACGCTGATGATTTTCAAGGACGGCCAACTCGCGGCGACAAAGGTGGGTGCGCTGACGAAAGCCCAGTTGACAGCCTTCATCGACGGCAACCTATAATCTGTCCCTGTCAGGTGGAGCTCTCCGCTCCACCATGTCGATCGACCGCAGTCCTCTCCCGGATTCCGGCGACCCCGTGAAACCGCCAGACCACAAGTCGGCGGCCCTCCCCCTCCAGATCGCTGCCCGGCATGTCAACGCCGGAGCCGACACACGGAAGCACCTGCCAACAGGCTGCGCTCGTGACCAGAAACACCTGTTGTTCACTTTCCCGGTTTCGCCCCCATGCACCTGTCTGAACTGAAAGCGCTCCACGTCTCCGAACTCATCACGATGGGCGAGGCGCTGGAGATCGAGAACGTCACCCGCCTGCGCAAGCAGGAATTGATGTTCGCGATCATGAAGAAGCGCGCCAAGGGCGGCGAACAGGTGTTCGGCGACGGCGTGCTTGAAGTGCTGCCGGACGGCTTCGGGTTCCTGCGCGCACCCGACGCCAGCTACATGGCGTCGACCGACGATATCTATCTGAGCCCCAGCCAGATCCGCCGTTTCAACCTGCACACCGGCGACGACGTCGAAGGCGAAGTGCGCGTGCCGAAGGACGGCGAACGCTATTTCGCGCTGGTCAAGGTCGACAAGGTCAACGGCCTGACGCCTGAGCAGAGCAAGAACAAGATCATGTTCGAGAACTTGACGCCGCTCTTCCCGAAAGAGCAGTTCAAGCTGGAACGTGACATCAAGTCGGACGAGAACATCACCGCACGCATCGTCGACCTGATCGCGCCGATCGGCAAGGGTCAGCGAGCGCTGCTAGTGTCGGCGCCGAAGAGCGGCAAAACGGTGATGATGCAGCAACTCGCGCACGCCATCGTCGCCAACTACCCCGAAGCGCACCTGATCGTGCTGCTGGTGGATGAGCGGCCCGAGGAAGTGACCGAGATGCAGCGCACCGTGCGCGGCGAGGTGATCAGTTCGACCTTTGACGAACCGGCCCAGCGCCACGTGCAGGTCGCCGAAATGGTCATCGAGCGTGCCAAGCGCCTGGTCGAGATGAAGAAGGACGTGGTGATCCTGCTCGACTCGATCACCCGTCTGGCCCGTGCATACAACAACGTGTTGCCGTCCAGCGGCAAGGTGCTGACCGGTGGTGTCGATGCCAACGCGTTGCAGCGCCCGAAGCGCTTCTTCGGCACGGCTCGCAACATCGAGGAAGGCGGATCATTGACCATCATCGGCACTGCCCTGGTCGACACCGGCAGTCGGATGGACGAGGTGATCTACGAGGAGTTCAAGGGCACAGGCAACTGCGAAATCCATCTGGATCGCCGCATGGCCGAGAAGCGCGTCTACCCGTCGATCCTGCTGAACAAGTCAGGCACACGCCGCGAAGAGCTTCTGCTCAAGCCGGAGATCCTCCAGAAAACCTGGATCCTGCGCAAGCTGCTGTACCCGATGGACGAAATCGAGGCGATGGAATTCATCCTCGACAAGATGAAGTCCACCAAGACCAACCACGATTTCTTCGACATGATGCGTCGCGGCGGTTGACCATCCACTGCCTCACCTTTTGAGGCCGGCTCGACCTATAATCTTGGGTTTCCCTCACAGTGGCAAGTGCGCCGAATGGTTCGGTGTGGCTCCCGCGACAAAGCACAGAGGTTTCAATGAAAGACGGCATTCACCCCAACTACCGCGACGTCTGCTTCGTGGATCTGTCCAACGGTTTCAAGTTCGTCACGCGTTCGTGCGCGACAGCCAAGGAAACCATCAAGCTGGAAGATGGCCGTGAAGTGCCTCTGTTCAAGCTCGAGACCACCAGCGAATCGCACCCGTTCTACACGGGAACGCAAAAGAGCATCGATTCGCTCGGCGGCCGTGTCGAGAAGTTCCGCAACAAGTTTGCGCACTTGAAGAAGTAATCCGGGCCCAGCCCCTGGACGTTCAGAAAGGCAGCCTCGGCTGCCTTTTTTCTGGATGATCAACTCCTCACTGAATCCCGCCCTGGTATCGCAGCGTGCAGTGCAGCGGCTGCCGCGCTGGGCGCTGCTCCTGTTCTGCGCCGCGTACGTGCTGCCTGGCGTGTTCGGACGCGATCCGTGGCGCAACGCCGATGTGACGGCGTTCGGCTACATGATCAGCATGGTCGACGGTCGCTCTTCCTGGTGGATGCCGGCCATCGGCGGCGTGGCCGCTGACCCGTCGCCACTGCCCTACTGGCTCGGTGCGGCATTCATCCGTCTGCTTGGGCCGTGGGTTGATCCCGCCCTTGCAGCTCGGCTTCCGTTCGCGATGCTGCTCGTTTCCGTGCTGCTCCTGACCTGGCACGCGGCCTATCACCTGGCCCGCACCGAAGCCGCACAGCCCCTGCCTTTCGCCTTCGGTGGAGAGGCCGACCCCGTTGACTACGCCCGGGCGATGGCCGATGGTGCGCTGCTCGCGCTGATCGCCACGCTGGGTCTGCTGCAACTCGGACACGAGACCACGCCAGAGCTCGGGCAGCTCGCCTGCGTCGCGCTGTTCATCTTTGCGATGGCCGCGAGCCCCTTCCGGGGGCCACGTCCGAAGATCGCGGTGCTGATCAGTCTGCCGGCGCTGGCAGCCTGCGGTGCGCCCTCGATCGCCGTCGCGTTGGGCCTGGTGGGCATCGCGGTGAGCGCCCGTTCCAATTACCCCAACGTGCGTGGCTTCACGGCATGGGTCTGTGGAGCAACCGCTTTGACGGCAGCGTTGGCGACCATGCTCGCCCTGTGGGGCTGGCAGATCGGCAGCTATCGCACGCTCGACCAGGTGCTGGCCGTGCCCCGGCAGTGGCTGTGGTTCCTGTGGCCAGCCTGGCCGATGGCACTGTGGACACTGTGGCGGTGGCGTCGCCATGTCCTCAACCGCCACATTGCCGTTCCCCTGGGTTGCGCGGCAGTCACGGCCATCGCCAGCATCGTGGGCGGTGGACAGGACCGCGTGCTCATGCTGTCGCTCCCCGCCTGGGCGCTGCTGGCGGCATTTGCCCTGCCGACGCTCAAGCGCAGCACCGCCGCAGCGGTCGACTGGTTTTCTGTGTTCTTCTTCAGCGTGTGCGCGATTGCATTCTGGGTCATCTACGCGTCGATGCAGATCGGCTTTCCGGTGCGCCCGGCACAGAACGTCGTGAAGCTGGCACCGGGCTTCACGCCGCAGTTCTCGCTGCTCGCGCTCATCCTGGCCAGCGCGGGCAGCCTGGCCTGGGTGTGGCTGGTTCGCTGGCGAACTGGGCGCAACCAGCACGCCATGTGGAAGAGCCTGGTGCTGCCGGCCAGTGGAGTCGCCCTGTGCTGGCTGCTGGTGATGACGCTCATGTTGCCGGTACTCGACTACGCACGCAGCTACCGTCCGCTGGTCGACCGCGTGGCACTGCACGTGCCCAAGACCGCCTGCATCGCGACACCACGCATCCAGCGCAGCTTTCAGGCCGCGCTTGAATACTTCGGCGGATTTCGCGTCGATGCCAGTGGAAACGCCTCCAGCACGACATGCGACTTCCTCCTGCAGGTCGAACCGCGCAAGGGCAAACGGCCGCCATCGCCTGTGGGCTGGGTTCGGGTGGCGCGGGAATCTAGGCCCACCGACCGCACGGAATGGATGGTGATCTACGGCCGACAGGGGCGCGACACGCCTGCGGTAGATCGATGAACCGCATCGGGCCGGTCGCACCCCGCGATGACCGGAAGATCAATTCATGCCGGCGTGGACCTCTTCGGCTGCAGGCTGCTGTGCAACCTCGCCTGCAGAGTCCGAAGATCTAGCTGCGCCACGCACCCGGGCTGCCGGAAACAGCAGCTTGAAGCTGGAGCCCTGGCCGGGTTCACTGCTGATCTCCAGTTCGCCACCGTGCCGCTGTGCGACATGCTTCACGATGGACAACCCAAGTCCAGTACCCCCCGTGTCCCGAGAACGGCTGCCGTCAACGCGATAGAAGCGTTCGGTCAGTCGAGGCAGATGTTCCTTGGCGAAGCCGATGCCGGTGTCGCGCACCTCGAGTTCGCCGACGCCGTCGCTGCGTATCGACCACAGCACATGCACCGAACCACCCGAGGGCGTGTAGCGGATCGCGTTGTTGACCAGGTTGGCGATGGCACTGTGAAGTTCCTGTTCGGCGCCAGCTATTGCATCGTTGAAATCTTCTGTTGTCGAGAGGCTGCCGAATACCAGCGTGTGGCGCCCGGCCGACAGCGCCTCGGCCGAGGCATGGATCTGCGTCAACAGCTGGCGCAAAGGCACCCATCGATCAGACCCGGGGCGCGGGCTGCCTTCCAGCTGCGCCAGCGTCAGCAGATCACCCACGAGCAGCTGCATCCGCTGCGCCTGCTGGGCCATCAACTCGATCACGCGACGTCGCTCGACCTCCGTCAACTGCAGGCTGGACATCGTCTCGATGAAGCCGGACAGAACCGTCAGCGGCGTACGGATCTCGTGCGATACGTTGGCTACGAAACCTCGCCGCATGCTGTCGCTGCGTTCGCGCTCGGTGACGTCCTGCGACAGGATCAACTTCATGCCATCGCCATAGGGCCGGATCAGCACCGACACCGTGCCACGCGATCCGGGTCCGGGAAAACTCACCGCTTCGTCGAAGATCCCGGCCTGCATGTAGGCCACAAAGATCGGCGCACGGACCAGATTGGTGACTGGCTGCAGCCGATCACGCTGCGGATCGAGGCCGAAGTGATCCGCACCGACAGAATTGCACCAGACGATCTGGTCGTTCTCATCGAGAAGCATGACGCCGTTCGGCGAAGCCTCGATCGCCGACAGAAATTGTTCGAGACGGGTCTGCTCAGTTGCAACTTGCCGCTCGAGCGACCGCATCGAGCGTTCGACGCAGTAGCCAGCCTCACCCCAGAAGCCAGCATCTCGAGGCGCCGGATTGCCATCCTGTCGGTGCAACCACTCCATGAACCGCTGACCTCGCAGCGCATCGAAGAGCGAATAGACGAAGGCACCTGCCATGGCTCCGACCAGCACGCCCAGAACCGGCCAGTGAAACTGGCTGCCGATCAACCGGCCCAGCATCCCCGCCAGCAGCACACTGAGCACCGCACCCAGCAGTCGGGGAAGAATCCAGCCCATGAACAATGACGTCGCTCGAACCGATCAGGCCGAGATAGTCTGGACCTGCTGGGTCAGTCGATAGCCCGCACCACGCACGGTCTCGATCATGCGGGAGCAGCCCACAGGCTCCAACGCCTCGCGCAAGCGCTTGACATGAACATCGACGGTGCGCTCCTCGATGAAGACATGGTCGCCCCAAACGCGATCAAGCAACTGGGCACGGCTGTGAACCCGCTCCGGGTGCGTCATGAAGAAATGCAGCAAGCGGAATTCGGTCGGCCCGATGCGCACTTCGCGATCGTCGCGTGAAACCCGCCGCGTGGAGGGATCGAGCTTCAGGCCGGCCACGTCAACCATCGTGTCGAGCGCTTCTGGAGCCTTGCGGCGCAGCACTGCACGGATACGCGCCAGCAACTCGTTTGTCGAGAACGGCTTCGTCAGGTAGTCGTCTGCACCGGCGTCGAGGCCGGTAATCATGTCCCCTTCTTCGGCTCGTGCCGTCAGCATGATGATGGGCAGGTCACGCGTGCGAGCCTGAGTGCGCCAGCGCTTGGCCAGGACGAGCCCCGACTGTCCAGGCAGCATCCAGTCGAGCACGATCAGATCCGGCAGCACACCATCGACCTCGATCTGTGCCTGGTCGGAATCCGAGGCGATGGTGACGTCGTAGCCGGCATGACGCAGGTTGATGGAAATCAGTTCGGCAATTGCCGACTCGTCCTCGACTACCAGTACTCGGCTCATTGTTGACTCCCTGTGAGTAGGTTCATCGAACCATGGTCTCGACGTCCTCGACGGAGTTGTGTCTCACATCGGTGCCCTTGACGATGTAGATGATCTGCTCCGCGAGGTTCTTGGCGTGGTCGCCGACGCGCTCGATCGCCTTTGCGACGAACACCAGATCGATACTTGAAGAAATCGTGCGCGGGTCTTCCATCATGAAGGTGATGAGCTTGCGCATCAGACCCTCGAATTCCTGGTCGATCTGGTCGTCCTGCTTCAGGACCTGCAGCGCTTTTTCAACGTCCAGGCGGGCGAAAGCGTCGAGGGCCTTGCGCAGTTGAGCGATTGCGAGTTCGGACTCGAACTTCAGATCGGCCACTGGCAACCGCAGGCGGCTTGACACCCCGGTGTTGATGAGTCGCTGCACCGTGCGTGCGACTCGCGCCGCCTCGTCACCGACACGCTCGAGGTTGGCAATCGTCTTGCTGATGGCAATCAGCAGGCGCAGATCCCGTGCGGTGGGCTGCCGGCGGGCAATGATGCTCGACAGGTCGCGGTCGATCTCGACTTCCATCGAGTTGACAGTCTCTTCGAGCACCAACACCTGAGATGCCGTCTCGGCGCTGAAGTGCGTCAGGGCGTAGACCGCCTGTGCGACCTGGGATTCGACCAACCCGCCCATCTCGAGAACCCGGGTCGAAATGCCGCTGAGTTCGGCGTCGAACTGCGTGGAAAGGTGTTTGTCAGTCATGTCAGATTCCCTGCAAGGTCGTTGGCCGGTGTCAGCCGAATCGGCCGGTGATGTAGTCCTCGGTGTCCTTCTTCTTGGGCTTCATGAAGAGGTCCGAGGTCGGACCGAATTCGATCAGATCCCCCAGGTACATGTAGGCCGTGTAATCCGAACTGCGGGCCGCCTGCTGCATGTTGTGGGTCACGATCAGCACCGTGTAATCGGACTTCAACTCGTGGATCAACTCTTCGATCTTGCCGGTCGAAATCGGATCGAGTGCCGAACAGGGTTCGTCCAGCAGCAGCACCTCGGGCTTGATCGCAATCCCGCGCGCGATGCAAAGTCGCTGCTGCTGTCCACCGGACAGCCCGGACCCGCTCTGATTGAGCTTGTCCTTGACCTCGTTCCACAGCGCAGCCTTCTTCAGCGCCCATTCGACCCGTTCATCCATCTCGACGCGGGGCAAGGTCTCGAACAACTTCACGCCAAAGGCAATGTTGTCGTAGATCGACATCGGGAACGGCGTCGGCTTCTGAAAGACCATGCCGACGTTGGCCCGCATCAGCGAAACGTCCTGCTTTGAATCCAGGATGTTTTGGCCATCGAGCAGGATTTCGCCTTCGGCCCGCTGCTCCGGGTACAGCTCGAACATCCGGTTGAAGGTTCGCAACAGCGTCGACTTTCCGCAGCCCGAAGGACCGATGAAGGCAGTGACCTTCTTTTCCGGCAGATCGAGATTGATGTTCTTCAGCGCATGGAACTTGCCGTAATAGAAATTCAGGTTGCGCACCGAGATTTTGATCTTCTCGGTCACCGGGACGTCGACTTTCTTGTCCATGATGCAGGCCTCCGGCCGTCAGTTCTTGTTGCGGAAAAGGACACGCGCGAGGATGTTCAGCAGCAGAACCCCCAACGTGATCAGGAACACCCCGGCCCAGGCCAGCTTCTGCCAGTTCTCGTAAGGGCTGAGTGCAAACTTGAAGATCGTGACTGGCAGGCTGGCCATCGGTTCACCCAGGCTGGACGACCAGAACTGGTTGGACAGCGCAGTGAACAACAGCGGCGCGGTCTCGCCCGCGATGCGAGCGACCGCCAGCAACACACCGGTGATCACGCCGGCTCGCGCCGACTTCAGCGTGATGCTGAGGATCACCTTCCACTTGGGCGTGCCCAATGCGTAGGCGGCTTCTCGCAAAGCCGCCGGAATCAGCGACAGCATGTTCTCCGTCGTGCGGATGACCACCGGGATCACGATCAACGCCAGTGCCAGTACCCCAGCGAAGCCCGAGAACGATTTCATCGGCGCCACCACCACGGTGTAGATGAACAGGCCGATGACGATCGACGGGGCCGACAGCAGGATGTCGTTGATGAACCGGGTGACGCTTCCGAGCCAGGTCTTCTGGCCATACTCGGCGAGATAGACCCCGGCCATCACGCCGATGGGCGTGCCGAGCAGCGTGGCCAGACCGACCATCACCAGCGACCCGAAGATCGCATTCAGCAGACCGCCGGTCTCGGCCTGAGGAGGCGGCGTCATCTCGGTGAAGATGGACAGCGACAAGCCATCGATGCCCAGCCGAATCGTTTCGATCAGGATCCAGGCCAGCCAGAAGAGGCCGAATGCCATCGCGCCCATGCACAGAACCATGGCCACCACGTTCACCCGCTTGCGGCTGTTGTGTTTGGCAAGCCGAGAGGCCTGCAATGCCTGATAGGCACTCATGAACGGCTTCCTTCGCTCTTCTGCAGGCGAGCCAGCAGCAGTTTGGACAAGGACAGGACCACAAAAGTGATGAAGAACAGCACCAAGCCGAGATAGATCAGCGAAGCCTGATGCAGTCCGGCACCGGCTTCTGCGAATTCATTGGCCAGCGCCGAAGTGATGCTGTTGGCGGCCTCGAAGAGTGACAGGCTGTTCAGCTGATTGAAGTTGCCGATGACGAAAGTCACCGCCATGGTCTCACCGATGGCGCGACCGAGACCCAGCATGATCCCGCCGATGACACCGGTCTTGGTGTACGGAAGCACGATCTTGAATACGACCTCCCAAGTCGTTGCTCCCAGCGCGTAGGCCGACTCCTTGAGCATTGCAGGAGTCACCTCGAACACGTCACGCATCACCGAGGCGATGAACGGGATGATCATGATCGCCAGGATGATGCCGGCAGAGAGGATGCCGATGCCGACCGGCGCACCCGACACCAGATCGCGCAGCACCGGCACATTGACCAGCAGTGCCTGCAGCGGCTGCTGAACATAGGTCGACAATACCGGGCTGAACACCAGCAGGCCCCACATGCCGTAGACGATCGACGGCACCGCCGCAAGCAACTCGACCGCCACGCCCAAGGGGCGGCGAAGCCAGTTCGGCGACAGCTCGGTAAGGAACAGCGCGATGCCGAAGCTGACTGGGACTGCGATCAGCAACGCGATGAACGACGTCATCAGCGTGCCGTAGATCATCACCAGCCCGCCGTAGCTGTCCTGGACCGGGTCCCACTCGCTGCGCCACAGGAAACTGAGACCGTACTCCGAGATCGCGGGCCAGGCACCGACGACCAGCGAGCCGATGATCGCGAACAGAAGACCTAACGTGAGCAATGCGGCACCGTGAGCCAGCACGGAGAAAACCTTGTCCACCCACGGCGACGATCGACGCGCCGTCGGGGGTGTGCCCATCGGGTCGGATCGTTCCATGTTCTGCTTGTCGTAGGGAGAGGCGGGAAGTGTAGCGGCCACGATTTCTCCGATCGGGAGGAAAGAGGAGTCGGCGCGCTTGCGCCGTTCCCCTCAGGCGAACGCAGTGATTCGGGTCAAACGATCACTTGTAGGCGATCGCCTTGCCAGCTGGATCCTTGATTTCGTTCCACTGCTTGCGGATCAAGGCCTTCAAGGCATCCGGCAGCGGGACGTACTCGAGATCGGCTGCCATCTTGTCGCCGGTCGAGTAGGCCCAGTCAAAGAACTTAAGCGAATTGGTCGCCTGGCCGGGCTTGTCCTGGGACTTGTGCATCATGATGAAGGTGGCGCCAGTGAGAGGCCAGGACTCCTTGCCGGGCTGGTCGGTCAACACTTGGTAGAAGGTCTTGGACCAGTCAGCACCGGCGGCAGCCGCCTGAAAATTGTCAGCGTCGGGGCTGACGAAGGCTCCAGCATGGTTCTGCAACTGGGTGTACGTCATCTTGTTCTGCTTGACGTAGGCGTATTCGACATAGCCAATTGAATTTGGCAGGCGCGTCACGAAGGCGGCAACTCCTTCATTACCCTTGCCACCGGCGCCCGTGGGCCAGTTGACCGCAGTACCTTCGCCGACCTTTGACTTCCACTCTGCATTGACCTTCGATAGGTAGTTGGTGAAGATGAAACTGGTACCTGAACCGTCGGCGCGTCGGACTACCGAAATCGCTGCATCCGGCAGCGGAACGCCTGGATTCAGGACAGCCAGGGTTGCATCGTTCCACTTGGTGATCTTGCCCAGGTAAATGTCGCCCAATACTTGCCCGGTGAGCTTGATCTGCCCCGGGGCGATTCCCTTGATGTTGACAACCGGCACCACCCCACCGATGACGGTCGGGAACTGAACCATTCCGTCTTTGGCCAGCTCCTCGTCCTTGAGTGGCGCATCAGACGCGCCGAAGTCGACAGTCTTTCCGCGAATCTGCTTGATACCGGCCCCCGAGCCGACAGACTGGTAATTCACGCGAACGCCCGTGGCCTTGTTGTAGGCATCCGCCCACTTGGCGTAAATCGGCGCTGGAAAGCTGGCACCTGCGCCCGTTACATCCTGCGCCATCGAGGCACCGGAGGCGGCGAAGAATGCAATCGAGATGGCAACGATTCGGTTCAGCGTGAAAGTCATGTTGGAGCCTTTCTGTACCCATGCCGGGCAGTCGATGGATTGCGCTGGACTCTATGTGTCAAATATGTCATTGCCATGACACCCCGTGACTCCGCCCGGGCCAATCGGCAACAGCCAGACCGATTAAGTCAACACGCCAAATTAGTCATCCAGCCTTCACCTCCCTGTCACAAATACCCAATAACTTAGGCGAGCTCACAACAACGTGGCGCCGGGTCGGACATGCGGCGCCTTATCCAGACCCATCCAGGAGCTCTACATGCCATTGAAGAAAATGTTGATCGTCAGCGCACTGACCGCACTGCTCGCGAGTGGCTGCGCAACCGCACCCGCACCGATGACGATCAGCGAGACGGCCGCGGCCACGCCTCAGTTGTCGACCTTGACCAAGCTGATCAACGATGCCGGGTTGACCGAGACGTTGAAAGGCCCAGGGCCGTACACCGTATTTGCCCCGACCGACGAGGCATTCAAGGCCGTGCCGGCGAAGACTCTCGATACACTGGCCAAGGACAAGGCCTTGCTGACGTCGGTCCTGACGTACCACGTGCTGACCGGAAAGGTGATGTCTGCGGACGTCAAGAACGGTCCGACACCCACAGTGCAGGGCGCACCCGTGTCGCTCTACAGGTCAGGAACGTTCGTCACCGTCGAGGAAGCCGTGGTCACCACGCCTGACATCGAAGCATCGAATGGCGTGATTCACATCGTCGACCGGGTGTTGATCCCGCCGGTCAAGAAGTAGTCAATGCTTGAGGGTGTCGGCCAGACGCTCTGCGCAGCTTCTGGCCGTGCGCTCGTCACTGGCTTCGACCATGATGCGCAGGACCGGCTCGGTCCCCGAGGCACGAATGAGCACACGTCCGGAACTGCCCAGGTCCCTTTCGACGTCGCACTGGGCGCGCTGCAGCGGCAGATGGGATTTCCAGTCCAGACCGTCCCGCAGGCGCACGTTGATCATCACCTGCGGAAACAGGCGGACCGACCGAAGCTGATCAGCCAGCGGAATACCGTTGCGCTTGACCGACTGCAGAATCTGCAGCGCACTGACGATGCCGTCCCCCGTCGTGTGCCGGTCCAGCGACAACAGGTGGCCAGATCCTTCGCCGCCCAGCGACCACCCCCGGGAGAGCAGTTCTTCAAGCACGTAGCGGTCGCCGACGCGTGCACGCACGAAGTCCATGCCACGCTGCCGCAGCGCGGTCTCCACTGCGAGGTTTGTCATCAGTGTGCCCACCACACCCGGAACCACCTGGCCTTGCGCGAGACGGTCGGCCACCATCACGTAGAGCAACTCGTCGCCGTTGTAGAGCCGTCCAGCGGCATCGACGAGCTGGAGGCGATCGGCATCGCCGTCAAGCGCCACGCCGTAGTCCGCGTGATGCTCGCGCACGGCCAGTACCAGGGCTGCTGGAGCCGTCGCGCCGAACCCCGCGTTGATGTTGGTGCCGTCGGGGCTGCAGCCGATCGCGATGACCTCGGCGCCCAGTTCATGGAACACGCTCGGCGCCACGTTGTAGGCAGCGCCGTTGGCCGCATCGACGACGACCTTCATCCCCTTGAGCGACAGCTCGCTGCCGAAGGTACTCTTGCAGAACTCGATGTAGCGGCCTCGCGCATCCTCGAGCTTGCGGGCCTTGCCCAGATCGGCAGAGGTCACCCACTGCGCAGGCTGTTCAAGCGCAGCTTCGACTTGCCGCTCCCACTCATCCGGCAGCTTCTCGCCGCGTGCCGAAAAGAACTTGATGCCGTTATCACCATAGGGGTTGTGGGACGCGCTGATCACTACGCCCAGGCTCAGGCGCAAGGCCCGGGTCAGGTAGGCCACACCCGGCGTCGGCAGCGGCCCGGTCAACAGCACGTCGACGCCTGCCGAGGCAAAGCCGGCTTCGAGCGACGATTCGATCATGTAGCCCGAGATGCGGGTGTCCTTGCCGATCAGCACCGTGGGCTTCGGATCAGACGCCTTCAGCACCCGACCGACCGAATGGCCCAGTCGGAGCATGAAATCCGGCGTGATCGGACTCTGTCCCACCGCACCGCGAATGCCGTCGGTACCGAAATACGATCTGCTCATCGGAGACTCCTCCTCAAGGTGAAACTTTCAGAACGGCTGCTGGCAAATCCGCGGCGCGCCAGACCTTCAATGCATCTACTGTCGCCGCGACGTCGTGAACACGGACGACACTGGCGCCGTTCAGCACCGCCGCCAGCGCGGCCGCCACGCTGCCCGCCAGTCGATCCGCGGGGCCGCGCCCGGTCACCGCACCAATCGACGATTTGCGCGACCACCCGGCGAGCAGCGGCCGGCCGAGCAAGAGCAACTCACGTTGACGCCGCATGAGTTCGAAATTGTGTTCGACCGTCTTGCCAAAACCGATCCCTGGGTCGAGCACGATTCGGTCAGCTGCAACCCCCCGATCCCGAAGCGCTTCAACTCGGGCAGACAACATTTGCCGGACCTGCTGCACCACGTCGCCATAGTTCGCCTGCTGCTGCATCGATTTCGGATGTCCCTGCATGTGCATGAGGCAGACTCCACAACTCGGATGAGCGGCGATGGTGTCGAGCGCTCCGGGTGCGTTCAACGCGTTGATGTCATTGATGATGTCGACACCGAGAGCGAGGGCTTGAGCCA
This sequence comes from Rhizobacter sp., assembly GCA_046154125.1. Lineage (GTDB taxonomy): Bacteria > Pseudomonadota > Gammaproteobacteria > Burkholderiales > Burkholderiaceae_C > PBB1. The sequence goes on from JBJXEJ010000169.1 coordinate 16,323, forward strand.
TCAACGCAGGTTTGGTGGTATCGAGCGAGACCGCCCGACCCATCGCGAGTGCCGCCTCCAGAACTGGCATGACGCGGGCACGCTCCAGATCCAGTGACACCGGATCGGCTCCAGGCCGGCTGGACTCGCCGCCAATGTCAAGGATGTCAGCGCCCTCGTCGATCAAGCGCCTGCAATGGTCCGCCGCCGCCCGAGCGTCGGTGAAACTTCCTCCGTCGGAGAACGAGTCGGGCGTCGTATTGACGATGCCCATCACCACGGGCCGGCTCAGATCGATCAGGTAGTTCGTGGTTTGCCAGAACATGTGCACGGGCAATGGTTGATTGATGCCTGAGGCTGGCAACGAAAACGGGGCCGAAGCCCCGTTTGACTGTCAGAAACCGGCCGTCACGCAGCAGCAGGTGCGCTGTCCGTGGAAACCGGAGTCGATGGCCCGCTCGGGCGACTCGAAGACGAGGTCCAGTCTTTCGGTGGACGCGGCGGCTTGCCATTCATGATGTCTTCAATCTGGTCACTGTCTATGGTTTCCCATTCGAGCAGTGCCTGCGCCATCACGTGCATCTTGTCCTTGTTGTCCTCGATGTGCTTGCGGGCAATGGCGTACTGCTCGTCGATGATGCGACGAATCACACCGTCGACCTTGCGCATCGTTTCCTCCGACATCGTGGTCGTCTTGGTCACCGAGCGACCGAGGAATACCTCGCCCTCGTTCTCGGCGTAAACCATCGGGCCGAGTTCGTCGGTCATACCGTAACGGGTAACCATGTCGCGCGCGATCTGGGTCGCCCGCTCGAAGTCGTTGCTGGCGCCAGTGGTCATCTGGTTCATGAACACTTCTTCCGCGATTCGACCGCCGAACAGCACGGAAATCGTCGACAGCATTCGCTCCTTGTCGAGGCTGTACCGGTCGCCTTCAGGCAGTTGCATCGTCACTCCGAGCGCGCGGCCACGCGGAATGACCGTTACCTTGTGAACCGGATCGGTCTTCGGCATCAGGCGAGCGACCAATGCATGTCCGGATTCGTGGTACGCGGTGTTCTTGCGCTCCTCCTCCGGCATGACCATCGACTTTCGCTCGGGGCCCATCATGATCTTGTCCTTGGCCTTCTCGAAGTCCATCATCTCGACCACGCGACCGGCCCGGCGCGCTGCGAACAGCGCGGCCTCATTGACCAGGTTCGCCAGATCGGCTCCCGAGAAGCCCGGCGTCCCGCGGGCCAGGATATCGGCGCGGATGTCCTGCCCAACGGGCACCTTGCGCATGTGCACGTTGAGGATCTGCTCGCGGCCACGCACGTCGGGCAGAGTGACGTAGACCTGACGATCGAATCGCCCTGGACGCAGCAACGCCGGATCCAGGATGTCGGGCCGGTTGGTCGCCGCCATCACGATCACGCCAAGGTTGGTCTCGAAACCGTCCATCTCGACCAGCATCTGATTCAGAGTCTGCTCGCGCTCGTCGTTGCCACCACCGAGGCCGGCACCGCGATGGCGACCAACCGCATCGATCTCGTCGACGAAGATGATGCAGGGTGCGCTTTTCTTGGCCTGCTCGAACATGTCGCGCACACGGGCGGCACCGACGCCCACGAACATCTCGACGAAGTCGGAACCTGAAATGCTGAAGAACGGCACCTTGGCTTCACCTGCAATGGCCTTGGCCAGAAGGGTCTTGCCCGTTCCCGGTGGGCCAACCAGCAACACACCGCGCGGGATCCGACCACCCAGTTTCTGGAAGCGCTGGGGGTCCTTGAGGAAATCGACCAGTTCCTTGACCTCTTCCTTCGCTTCGTCGCAACCTGCGACATCAGCGAACGTGGTCGTGTTGTTGGCCTCGTCCAGCATGCGCGCCTTCGACTTGCCGAAGCTGAATGCCCCCCCCTTGCCGCCACCCTGCATCTGGCGCATGAAGTAGATCCACACCCCGATCAGCAGGAGCATCGGACCCCAGGACACGAGTATGTTCATCAGCAGCGAGGGTTCTTCCCGCGGCTTGACATCGAACTTGACACCGTTGTTGATCAGGTCACCGACCAGACCGCGATCGAGATAAGTGGCGGTGCTGCGCAGTCGCTTGTCATCCGTCGTCGTCGCGATGATCTCCGTGCCTGCAGGCCCCTCTTGCAGCGTGACGTTGCGAATGCGCTTGCTGCGCACTTCTTCCAGGAAATCGGAATAGCCGATCTGACCACCAGAGGAAGCGCCTCGATCGAATTGCTTGAAAACGGTGAAAAGCACGAGTGCGATCACCAACCAGACAGCAATTTTCGAGAACCATTGATTGTTCACCGAGGCTCCAATTCTTCAACTTCAGACGTCGGCGTACACCGCGAACCCGACCTTTACCTCATATAGAGACGAGTTTATGCGACTCAAGTGCACAGCGGTCTTTGGCATCACCCCTCGAGACGCAGGTGTGTCAAGGTCGCGACGCTTCCTTCTTGGGGTCTTCGACCACTTTGCGCACCACCTTGAGACCAATTCCGACGAGGAAGGTTTCAGATGAGCGATCGCGGGACGCCTTCGGCTTGATTGACTTCACGGTACGGAAAGTCGACTTGAACAGACCGACCAACTCACTGTAATTGCCGCCGTTGAAGACCTTGCAGACCAGGGCACCGCTCGGGATGAGGTGCCGGGTCGCGAAATCGACCGCCAGTTCGATGAGATGGGTCACCCGGGCGGCATCGGAGCTCGAGATGCCCGTCAGGTTGGGCGCGAGATCGGAAACGACCACGTCGACAGGGCGACCGCTGACGGCCGTCTCAAGCTGGGCCAGAACCGACTCCTCGCGGAAATCGCCCTGGATGAAGACGACACCCTCGACGGGTTCGAAGTCCAGCAGGTCGAGCGCGATGATCGTGCCGTTCAGCGGCCCCAACCCCGCACCCACCGCATCAGGTACCTTCACGGACAGCTTGCGCCGCACATACTGGCTCCAGGCCCCGGGCGCAGCGCCCAGATCGACGACGACCTGGCCCGGTTTCAACAAACCGAGCGTCTCGTCGATCTCCTTGAGCTTGTAGGCCGCGCGGGCACGGTAGCCCTCCTTCTTCGACAACTTGACATAGGTGTCGTTCAGGTGATCGAGCAGCCACGCCTTGTTGATCTTCTTGCTTTTGGATTTGACTTTCATGCTGCGTCGATAATAGGCGGATGCCCGCAATCATCCTCACATCCCATCAGCGCAAGGAAAAGCGCGCCGACGCCCACCATCTCGATCCGGTGGTACTGGTCGGAGGCGACGGGCTCACACCCGCCGTCATCCGCGAGATCGACGCCGCGCTGAATGCACACGGACTCATCAAGGTTCGTGTCTTTTCAGACGAGCGCGCCTCCCGCGAAACCATGTTGAACACCTTGACGGACCAGCTCAATGCTGCTGCGATCCAGCACATCGGAAAGCTGCTCGTGCTTTGGCGTGCGGTTCCTCCGAAAGAGAAGGAAGAACGCGACGGCCGCATGCCGGGTCCGAAGGTTGTCAAGTTGCTGAAGTTCTCGAAGAGCGGCAATCACCGGCCTCAGGTCAAGAAGATCAAGGTACTCGGCAATGAGCGCATCGCGGCCGGCGGTGAAATCAAGCGCGCCCGCAAGCGCGTGACCAGCATCAAACGCAGGGCGGTCGACTGACGTTTGCCCAGGCCCGCGCAGCGGACATGGGCAAACGTCAAGTAAATCAACGCGGCGCCAGCCGCCAGGCTAAGGTCAGCACCAGCAGAGCCTTGAGCGCAAAAAAACCGGCGGACAGGCCGTGCAACGCACCGAATGACAGGTTGCCCTGCCCTGCTCTCGCTGCAGCCATCATCGGCTGGATCACGAAGTACCCGGCAATGGTGCAGACGAGAGTGGCCAAGACGATCAAGACGTTCGCGTTGATCGCGGAGACCGGAGCTTGGCTCGGGTCTTCGAGTGCCGACCGGCGGGCGAGTATCAGCAGGATCACTGCGACCACCAGACTCACGTTCGCTTCCACCGAAAACATCCGTCCGGCGCTTCGACCTGCGATCTCAGCCGTCGTCACGGCAAATCCGGCTGGCGCGCCGACGAAGCCGACGCCCAGCAACAGCCCGCCCCAGATTCCCGACAACCATGCGGCAATGCGTTGAACCACAGCGCGACGCCTGCTCACACGTAACGAACGCCCATGACCTCGTAGCTCTTGACGCCACCGGGGGCTTGCACTTCAGCAATGTCACCGACTTCCTTGCCGATCAGCGCACGGGCGATCGGCGAACTGATGGAAATCAGGCCCAGCTTCAGATCTGCCTCGTCGTCGCCAACGATCTGGTAGGTGACCGATGTGCCGCTGGATTCGTCCTCCAGATCGACGGTGGCACCGAACACGACCTTGCCTTCGGCGTCCAGAGTTGACGGGTCGATGACCTTGGCGGCGGCCAGCTTGCTCTCGATCTCGAGAATGCGGCCTTCGATGAACCCCTGCTTGTCCTTCGCGGCTTCGTACTCGGCGTTCTCGGAAAGATCCCCCTGCGCGCGGGCTTCGGCAATCGCCTGGATGACCGCATGACGCTCCACCGTCTTCAGACGCTGGAGTTCGTCCTTGAGCTTGTCGACGCCGCGTTGAGTGAGAGGAATGGTCTGCATGTGGTTAATCCGGGGCAAAAATGAAGCCGCCGCCGGAAAATCCAGCGGCGGCTGTATGTGACGAATTGGATCTCTAGATAACGAGTTTAGTGCAACTCGGAATGCAATTCCTGCAGTGAAAGCACCACCAGATCGTCCTGGTGCTTCATGCCCTCGACTGCTGCTTCGCAACCGGCCATGCTGGTGTAGTAGGTGATTCGATTTGCCAATGCCGCCTGGCGGATGTGGCGCGAATCGGCGATCGCCGTGCGAGTCTCGTCGACGGTCGTGAAGACCAGCTGGATGTCTCCCGCCTTCACCATGTCGACGATGTGCGGCCGGCCGTCCTTCACCTTGTTGACCGCCTTGACCGGCACTCCGCCCTCGGCGATGGCCGCAGCCGTGCCCCTGGTCGCGACGATCTGGAAACCCAGCGCATGCAGGTCTCGGGCGACCCCCACGGCACGAAGCTTGTCACTGTTCTTGACGGTGATGCACACCGTGCCCTTGTTTGGCAGGCGTGACCCCGCGCCCAACTGGCTCTTCAGCATCGCTTCGCCGAAGGTGCGACCGACTCCCATCACCTCGCCTGTCGAACGCATTTCTGGTCCGAGCACCGGATCGACACCCGGGAACTTGTTGAACGGAAACACCGCTTCCTTGACACTGAAGTACGGTGGAATGACTTCCGCCGGCACCTTGCCGTTCTTCTGTTTCTGATCCGACAGCTTGCGCCCCACCATGCATCGCGCCGCAATCTTTGCCAGTTGCAGCCCGGTGGCCTTCGAAACGAAGGGCACGGTTCGTGATGCACGCGGGTTGACTTCGAGAACGTAGACGACCGCCTCGGCACCCTCGCCCTGGATCGCGAATTGCACGTTCATCAGCCCCTTGACCTTGAGCGCACGCGCCATCATCGTGGTCTGGCGGCGCATCTCGTCCTGCAACGCCGCGGGCAGCGAGTAAGGCGGCAGAGAACAAGCCGAGTCTCCGGAGTGGATGCCGGCCTGTTCGACGTGTTCCATGATGCCGCCGATCATCACGCCCGATGCGTCCTCGCTGCCGTCGGCGATGCAGTCGACATCGACTTCGATCGCGTCGTCGAGGAATCGGTCGAGCAACACTGGCGACTTCTCGCTGACCTTGACTGCTTCACGCATGTAGCGCTCGAGGTCCTTGTCGCCGTGGACGATCTCCATTGCGCGTCCGCCCAGTACATAGCTTGGGCGCACGACCAGCGGGTAGCCGATTTCCTTGGCCAGCGTCAGCGCCTGCTCTTCGGTGCGCGCGGTGCGGTTCGGCGGCTGCTTCAGGCCGAGTTCGTGCAGCAGTTTCTGGAAGCGTTCGCGGTCTTCGGCCACATCGATGCTGTCAGGCGAGGTGCCGACGATGGGCACGCCGGCGCGTTCGAGGTCGAGAGCCAGCTTCAGCGGAGTCTGGCCGCCGTACTGCACGATCACGCCGACCGGCTTTTCCTTGGCGACGATCTCGAGCACGTCTTCCAGCGTCACCGGTTCGAAGTACAGGCGGTCCGAGGTGTCGTAGTCGGTCGACACGGTCTCGGGGTTGCAGTTGACCATGATGGTCTCGTAGCCGTCCTCACGCATCGCCAGCGCGGCATGCACGCAACAGTAGTCGAACTCGATGCCCTGTCCGATTCGATTGGGTCCACCGCCCAGCACCATGATCTTCTTGCGGTCGGTCGGCTCGGCCTCGCACTCCTCGTCGTAGGTCGAATAGAGGTACGCCGTCTGCGTTGCGAACTCGGCCGCGCAGGTGTCCACACGCTTGAAAACCGGACGAACGTTCGCTGCCCAGCGGGCTTCGCGCACCTTGTGCTGGTTCGTGTCCAGCAGTTTGGCGAGGCGCCGGTCGGAGAAGCCCTTCTGCTTCAGATAGCGCAACTCGTCGGTCGAAAGGCTCGCCAGCGAGCGGCCCGCCAGTGCTCGTTCGGTCTGGATCAATTGCTCTATCTGCGCAAGGAACCACGGGTCGATCGCCGTTTCCTCGAAGATTTCCTGAAGGCTCATGCCGATGCGGAACGCGTCGCCGACGTACAGGATGCGCTCGGGCCCGGCCTCACCGATCTCCTCGACGATCTCGTCCCGGTCGGTGCTGCGCTCGCTCAAACCGTCGATGCCGGTCTCCAACCCGCGCAATGCCTTCTGGAAGCTTTCCTGGAAAGTGCGACCCATCGCCATCACCTCGCCCACTGATTTCATCTGGGTCGTCAGGTGCGAATCGGCAGCGGGGAATTTTTCGAATGCAAACCGGGGGATCTTCGTCACCACATAGTCGATGCTCGGCTCGAAGCTCACCGGAGTTGCGCCACCGGTGATGTCGTTGCGCAATTCGTCGAGCGTGTAGCCGACGGCCAGCTTCGCAGCCACCTTGGCGATCGGAAAACCGGTCGCCTTCGAAGCCAGGGCCGACGAGCGCGACACGCGTGGGTTCATCTCGATGACGACCATCCGGCCGTCCTTGGGGTTGATCGCGAACTGCACATTCGAACCGCCCGTGTCAACGCCTATCTCGCGCAGGATCGCGATGCTGGCGTTGCGCAGAAACTGGTATTCCTTGTCACTTAGCGTCTGTGCCGGCGCCACGGTGATCGAGTCGCCCGTGTGGATGCCCATCGGGTCCAGGTTTTCGATCGCGCAGACGATGATGCAGTTGTCCGCCTTGTCGCGAACCACTTCCATCTCGAATTCTTTCCAGCCGATCAGGCTTTCCTCGATCAGCAGTTCCTTGGTCGGAGACAGATCCAGGCCGCGCTTGCAGATCTCCTCGAATTCTTCCGGGTTGTACGCGATACCACCACCGGTGCCACCGAGCGTGAAGCTGGGCCGGATCACCATCGGAAACCCGCCGCTGCCAGTCAGCAGCATGATCTCGTTCTGAACCGCCAACGCCTCGTCCATCGAGTGCGCTATGCCGCTGCGCGCCGAGCCCAGACCGATGCCAGTCATCGCGTCCTTGAATTTCAGGCGGTCTTCCGCCTTCTCGATCGCCTTCTCATTGGCGCCGATCATCTCGACGTTGTACTTGGCCAGGACGCCATGCTTGTGCAGATCGAGCGCGCAATTCAGCGCCGTCTGGCCGCCCATCGTCGGCAGCACCGCATCGGGTCGCTCCTTTGCGATGATCTTCTCGACCACCTGCCAGGTGATGGGCTCGATATAGGTCGCATCGGCCATCTCCGGGTCGGTCATGATCGTCGCCGGATTGCTGTTGACGAGGATGACGCGGTAGCCCTCCTCGCGCAGCGCCTTGCAGGCCTGGGCACCGGAGTAGTCGAACTCGCAGGCCTGGCCGATGATGATCGGCCCGGCGCCGATGATGAGGACTGATTTGAGGTCGGTGCGCTTAGGCATGGTGACCTCCGATCGCGACGACAGTCGACGCCTTCGTGGCCATCAAGCCAGTGAAGCGGTCGAACAGGTAGCCGATGTCGTGCGGCCCGGGCGAGGCCTCGGGGTGGCCCTGGAAACAGAACGCAGGGCGGTCGGTGCGAGCCAGGCCCTGCAGGGTGCCATCGAACAGGCTGACGTGGGTCGGTCTCAAATTGTTCGGCAAATTGGTCTCGTCGACGGCAAAGCCGTGGTTCTGGCTGGTGATGCTCACGCGCCCGCTGTCCAGATCCTTGACAGGATGGTTGGCGCCGTGGTGGCCGAATTTCATCTTGAATGTCTTGGCGCCGGAGGCCAGCGCCAGGATCTGGTGACCGAGGCAGATACCGAAGGTCGGGATGCCGGCCTCGATCAGCGCGCGGGTGGCAGCGATAGCGTAATCGCAGGGTTCCGGGTCTCCGGGGCCGTTGCTCAGGAAGATGCCGTCGGGCTTCAGCGAGAGGGCGGCCTCAGCCGAGGTCTGTGCCGGCACAACGGTGACCTGACAGCCGCGGCTGGCCAGCATGCGCAGGATGTTGCGCTTGACGCCGAAGTCGAACGCGACGACGTGGAAACGTGGCACGTCGAGGCGGCCGTAGCCGACGCCCAGCGCCCATTCGGTCTCGGTCCACGCGGCACTTTCGCGGCAAGTCACCACCTTCGCGAGGTCGAGCCCGGCCATGTTCGGGGCAGTACGGGCGGCATCCAGGGCCTGCGCAAAGTGCGTTTCCGCCAGCGTTTCGCCGACTTTCAAGGTCAGGATGCAACCGTTCTGGGCGCCGGTGGTTCGCAGCAGTCGGGTCAGTCGCCGGGTGTCGATGTTGGCGATCGCCACCGTGCCTTCGCGCTGCAGGTACTGCGGCAGCGTTTCAGTCATTCGGAAATTCGATGGCAGAACCGGCAGGTCCTTGATGATCAGGCCGGCCGCATGAACGCGATCGGATTCGACATCTTCGCCGTTGACTCCGTAGCTGCCGATATGCGGATAGGTCAGCGTGACGAGCTGACTGCAGTAGCTGGGATCGGTGAGGATTTCCTGGTAACCGGTGAGTGAGGTGTTGAAAACCACCTCACCGCAGGTCTGTCCGGGGGAACCGATGGAAACGCCGATGAAACGGGAGCCGTCTGCGAGAACAAGAATTGCGGGGGGCAGGACGGGCAGCAAGGAAATCTCCGTTGGTGCACCCAGCTCTGCCCCGCAGCGTGGGCTGCGAGTCGGAATCCGGTGGGAAACTGAAAGGGTTTCGCTGGGAGCGGGTGTGTTCGGGTAAACCTCCGGATTGTAAGGGGAGACCAACCAGCGACGCGTGAATACCGCTTCCGAAACTCAAGCTCCGAGGGCCAAGATCCCCGCCTTGGCGATTTGGGCGTCTTCGCTGCTCTTCACGCCACTGACACCCACTGCACCGATGCAGTGCCCGTCCACCATCACGGGAACGCCCCCTTCCAGCAGCCCGTCGATCTCCGGCGCGCTGAGAAACGACACCCGCCCGCCGTTGATCAGCTCCTCGTAGATGCGACTTTCACGGCGGCCGAGAGCTGCGGTCTTCGCCTTGGCTGGCGCAATGTGGGCGGAAACGGGAGCTGCACCGTCGAGTCGCTGGAACCAGAGCAGATGGCCGCCATCGTCGACGACGGCGATCGACACCGCCCATTGATGGGAAGTCGCTTCGTGTTCGCAGGCAGCAGCGATGCGCTTCACGTCGGTCAGGCTCAGTGCAGGTCGAGAGATCATGGCGTCACACCTTGGAATGCCAAAACCCGACTGTATCTGCAGGCGAGCGGCCGATGCGCGACCGCGCCACGGCTGCGTTCGAACCAGCGAAGGCGGGCTCCGACCCGCCCGGTGGGGAACTAGAATCCAATGGTCGAATCACAAGACATAACTCGATTCTTTGGGAGGGTTGCATGAACCAAACACTGCGTGCCGGCTACGTCGGCTCGGTCACCTCGGCAGAACAGCGCAATCGCGTTCTGCGCAACACCTACTGGCTGCTGGCTTTGTCGATGGTGCCCACGGTGCTGGGTGCCTGGATAGGGATTGCGACCGGCATGGCGCGACTCATGACCCCAGGGGTGAGCCTGATCGTTTTCATGGGCGGAGCATTCGGCTTCATGTACGCCATCGAAAAAACCAAGAATTCGGCATCCGGCGTTCCCGTGCTGCTGGGCTTCACGTTCTTCATGGGCCTGATGCTTTCCCGCATGATCGGAGCCGTTCTTGGTTTGTCGAACGGGGCGAGCCTGATCATGATGGCGTTTGCCGGCACCGGCACGATCTTCCTGGGCATGGCGACACTCTCGACGGTCATCAAACGCGACCTCTCGTCGATGGGCAAGTTCCTGTTCATCGGGATGATCATGCTGCTGGTGGCCGGCGTCGCCAACATCTTCATCCAGTCGAGCGCACTGATGATCACGCTGTCGGTGCTGGCCATCGGCATCTTTTCGGCCTTCATCCTGCATGATCTGAAGCGCGTCAAGGACGGCGAGGAAACCAACTACATCAGCGCAACGCTCGGTGTCTATTTGAGCCTCTACAACGTGTTCCAGTCGCTCTTGGCGATTCTGGGCATCGCAGGCGGCAGCAGCGACTAGCGCCTGCCAGCAGGCTCTCGAAAACGGGGCCCTCGGGCCCCGTTTTCTTTGGTTTCTCAGCCTGTGCGGTCGAAGACCGCGATGCTTTCAACGTGAGCCGTGTGCGGAAACATGTTGACGGCGCCCGCCGCAGACAGCGTGTACCCCGCCTGATGCACAAGCAACCCGGCATCTCGCGCCAGCGTGGCCGGGTTGCAACTCACATAGACGATGCGCCCGGGCAATTGGTAACCCGGGGCCACTGCAGGATTCTCGGCAACGTCGGTCAGGGCCTTGGCCAGAGCGAAGGCCCCTTCACGCGGGGGATCGACCAGCCACTTGTCGGCGTACCCGAAGCCAGCCAATGCCGGTCCATCGATCTCGAAGAGGTTACGCGTGGCAAATTTCGCCCTGGCAGCCAATCCGTTGAACGCCGCGTTTTCGCGCGAACGCTCGACCAGCGGCTCGCTGCCCTCGATGCCCAGCACCTCGCCTGCCCTGGTTGCGATCGGCAGGGTGAAATTTCCCAGGCCGCAGAACCAGTCGATCACGCGCTCCGCCCGCTGAGGATCAAGCAAGCGCATGGCGCGCGCCACCAGCACACGGTTGATCTGGTGATTGACCTGCGTGAAATCGGTCGGCTTGAAACGCATCGTGATGCCGAACTCAGGCAGGCTGTAGGTCAGGTCGGGCGTCGCGGCGTCCAGCATGTGCACCGTCGCCGGGCCGTGAGGCTGAAGCCACCACTGCACGCGCCAAACGGTGGCGAATTCACGCAGGCGTTGCAGGTCGGCGGCTGTCAGCGCCTCCAGGTGCCTGAGCACAAGCGCCGTCGTTTCATCGCCGACCGCCACCTCGATCTGCGGCACCCGCTCGCGCTGGTCCAGGTTGCCAATGAGCTCGGCCAACGGCAGCAGCAATGCACTCAGATGTGCAGGCAGCACTTCGCAACTGGCCATGTCGGCGACGTAGCTCGATTTGCGCTCGTGAAACCCAACCAGCACCTTGCCCTTTTTCGCGACATAGCGCACTGACAGTCTGGCTCGATAGCGATAGCGCCAGGACGGTCCTTCGATGGGGCGCAGCATCTGCTCGGCCCTGACCTTCGCAAGATGCCACAGGCCATCCTCGAGCGCGCGCTGCTTGGTTGCGAGCTGCGCGCCGACCTGGAAATGTTGCATCTTGCAGCCGCCGCACACCCCGAAGTACCGGCAATGTGGCGCAACTCGCTGCGAGCTCTCACGACGCAGCGCAACGATGGAGGCCTGCTCCCAGTTGTTCTTGCGGCGGTGGACGCTGACCTGCACCTGCTCACCCGGCAGCGCGCCTTCGATGAACACCACCTTGCCCTCGGTGTTGTGGGCGACGCCCTGCCCTTCGAGGTCGAGCGATTCGACGCTCAGCCATTCGGTGTTCGATGTCATGACGTGATTGTCTCGGGCATGCAGTGCGCCCAGGTGACCTCAACTCGGCCACCGATCCGGGGCCAGAAGGAAAAGACGGCCGAAATCAGCGCAGCGGCAACAGCTTCGCAGGATCGACTGGCTTGCCCTGCCTGCGAATCTCGAAATGCAACTGGACCCGCTCCGCATCGGTCGACCCCATCTCGGCGATCTTCTGCCCACGCCGCACCGTCTGGTCTTCCTTGACGAGCAGCGTCTGGTTGTGGGCATACGCCGTGAGGTAGGTGCTGTTGTGCTTGACGATCACCAGATTGCCGTAGCCCCGGAGGCCCGAGCCTGCGTAGACCACGCGCCCGTCGGCGGCAGCCACCACCGGATCGCCCACCTTCCCCGAAATGGCAAGGCCCTTGCTTTTCACTTCATCGAACGCGGTGGTCACCGGACCGCTGGCGGGCCACAACCAGGAAATCGCGTCGTCTCCCTGAGGCGCAGCAACGGCAGCAACCGGGGCAGCAGGAGGTGCCGCTGCGGAACTGGCCGCTGCAGATGCGGCGGCCACCGCAGCGCCTGACCCAGCGACCACCGGCACCGTCACCGTCACCGGCGTCGAAGCCGAGGCGGACGGTGCTCGGGGATCCAGCGGCTTGCCATCTACCTTTGACGCAGCGGCCACCGGCCGGCTGCCCGGCGAGGCCGTTTCGCCACCAGGCGGAATCACCCGCAGGACTTGGCCAATCTCGATGATGTTGGGGTTCTCTATCCCATTCCAGCGCGCCAGATCCTTCCAGTTCTGGCCGTTGTCCAGGGCGATCTTCAGCAAGGTATCCGATGCCTTGACGGTGTAGAAGCCGGGCTTGCCTGCGTTTTCGGTCACCGGTGAAGTCGCACTCGCATCCGCTTGCGGATCGCTGCTGGTCGGGGCCGGGGCGGACGCCTTCGCGGGCGAGTGGCGCACCTCGACGGGTGCGCGGTTCGACGACGACGCGCAGGCTGTCAGCAGCAGCCCCAAACAGACAGCGGACAGCAGACCCGCCCCGTGTCGTCGAGCCTCGTTCATCGTTCTCATCCGCGCGGACACCTTGTTCAAATGGACCCTGATTTTAGGGGGACGAACTGCACGGCTTCGTACTCGGTGCGCTGGTATCCCCCTTCGTGACGATCCACGACGACCAGCATCTGCCCCTTCGACGCGCCATCGACCGGCGATATCAGGCGCCCGCCTACGGCCAGCTGCGTCAGCCAGCTCTCGGGCACCGACGCACCGCAGGCGGCCGCAATGATGCTGTCATAGGGCGCGTTGGGCGGGTGCCCCAGCATGCCGTCTCCATAGACCAGCCTCAGCTGGTTCATGCGCAGCGGTGCGACCAGATCACGCGCCTTGTCGTGCAGCCCCCTGATGCGCTCGACCGACACCACGTTCCGGCCCAGGCAGCAGAGCACCGCTGCCTGATAGCCGCAGCCGGTACCGATTTCGAGCACTCGCCCCAAGTGTCCGGCAGTACGTGCAGTGGCACCTTCCATCAACACGTCGAGCATGCGGGCCACCACCGACGGCTTGGAGATGGTCTGTCCATGGCCGATCGGCAGGCTGGTGTCCTCGTATGCCTGCGTCACCAGCGCGGCATCGACGAAGTGATGTCGTGGCACGGAAGCCAGTGCGTCGAGAACGCGCGAGTGATGGGGCCCGCCGGCTCGCAGCCGCTCGACCATCCTTCGCCGCACATCTTCGGAATCGAGTCCGAGGCCGGCAGGGCGATGCCGGTCAGGTGCGTCGCCAGAGTGCGCCACGACAGGTCGAGCGCGCACGTGCTGCGAGGCGCCGGTGGAACTGCCGCCAGGCTTCAAAGCATCGGCAGACTCCCCCCGATGGCCCACCCAGGTCTTCGGCGCGCGCACCATGTGTTCCAGCCGCAGCGGGAACTTCCCTCCGCGACGCGAAGTGTCGGTCACGATGCTTCGGGCGAAGTCAAACACACCCGCCAGTCCGGTACTGCCGCGTGGTCGGTCAGGTCCACCTGCAACGGCGTGATCGAGATCCGGCCGTTCGCGGTCGCATGGAAATCGGTGCCCTCCCCTGCCTCGCGGGCATCGCCAGCTGCGCCTATCCAGTACATCGTTTCACCACGCGGGTTCTGCTGGCGTATCACCGGCTCGCTGGCGTGGCGGCGTCCGAGGCGCGTGACATGCCGGGGCAGCCGGTCGGCATCGGCGCGGTTCGGTATGTTCACGTTCAGCAGGAATGGACGGCGTGACGGCGCGTTTCGCAGCACCTGCTCGATGACCTGGCGGGCCACCCGGGCGGCGGCGTCCAGATGAGTCCACCCCTTGTCGACCTGGGAAAACGCGATCGACGGAATGCCGAACAGAAAGCCCTCCATGGCCGCGGCGACAGTGCCGGAGTAGATCGTGTCGTCGCCCATGTTCGCGCCCTGGTTGATGCCGGACACCACCAGATCGGGGCGATCGGCAAACAGGCCGGTCAACGCAACGTGCACGCAATCGGACGGCGTTCCGTTCAGATAGTGGAAGCCATTGGCGGAGGTGTACGCCGTCAAGGGACGATTCAACGTCAGCGAGTTGGAGGTACCGCTGGCGTTCTGCTCCGGCGCGATGACGTCGATGTGTCCCAATCCTTCGCAAGCGGCAACCAGCGCAGCGAGCCCCGGTGCCAGGTAACCATCGTCGTTCGCAATCAGGATACGCATCGCGACGATTGTAGGAGTCGACCACCCGAGCGCCTCGCTGCGCTCGTGCCGCCGAGCGGCGGCCTGCGGACCCTCACGACAGGGGTGTCCTGCTAGCATGCAGCGACCCGCGCATCCGACCCACGACCATGCCTGTCAAAGTGTTGATCGTCGAAGACAACCCGGTGGCCCGCAGCTTCCTGGCTCGGGTGGTTCGAGAGAGCTTCAGTGATCAGCTCATGATCACGGAGGCCAGCGATCTTGAATCCGCGCGCCGGCAGATCGCCGATACGCAGGCACGCGACGCGCCGAGCGCACTCTCGGGCGGCGACCAGCCGCACCTGTTCAAGCTGATGATGGTCGACCTGGAACTTCCGGATGGCAACGGCATGGAATTGCTGGCTGAACTGTCTCAGTACCCCGCCACCAAGATTGTCACGACGCTGTATTCCGACGACGAGCACCTGTTCCCGGCGCTGCAGTGCGGCGCAGACGGCTACTTGTTGAAGGAAGACCGCTTCGAGGTGCTGGTCGAGGAGCTGCAGAAGATCGTGCGTGGGCAGCCGCCGTTGTCGCCGGCGATCGCGCGACGCCTGCTGACGCATTTCCGGCATGGCAGCGCCTCCGACAGCCCCAGCGCGCTGAATGCTCCTTCGGCCTTCCAGAGCAGCCGCCCCACCCCGCTGGAGCGCCTGGCACCGAACGACCATGAACGGCTGACACCTCGCGAGAGCGAGGTGCTCACTTACCTCAGCAAGGGCTTCACCATCAAGGAGATCGCCAACCTGATGGGCATCAAGTGGTTCACCGTGAATGACCACATCAAGTCGATCTACAAGAAGCTGAACGTGTCGAGCCGCGCCGAGGCGGCAGTGCTGGCCAGCAAGCAGGGACTGGTGTAGCCCACGCCTCCGGCACCGTGCAAAGCAGCTGGTCACATTGGACGCGTCAACGCAGCGTGCGCAGGCTGCCGGCATCGGCTCTGCTTGGCTTCATCGGCGTTCTGCTGCTGGCCCACTGGCTCTCCACGCAACTCCGATGGCCGGCAACCTGGCAGGTCCGGCCCGATGGCCAGCTCGAACTCGTTGCCACTTCGATCGACGGATTGAAACCGCATGTCGGGACGGCGTGGATCGGAACGTCGGTGTCCCAAAGCCATCCCGACCCGGGTGGCGCCACTGCGCCCAGGCAGGTTCAACCGCAGCTGCTTCAGCCCGAAGCATCTGTGCTCGCCTTTCCGGCACGCTGGATCGTCGATGACTCCCAACGCCGGCGCCATGCGCGTGCGAACGAGGCCTGGGCCTCGGCGCTCGTCGGAGATCCGCTGACTCTCCATTTTTCAGACCAGGGTCGTTTCGAGCTTCGGGCCGTTCGCATCGGGTGGGACGGAATCGGAATCGCGTTCTGGATGCTCATGTCGCTGGCTTGGGCGCTTTCTGCAGGCGGGGCGGGTGCGCTCATGCTGAAGCCGTCGGCATCGAACGCGCTGTACGCCGCGATGGCGCTGTGTCAGGCTGGCAATCTGGTCTGCATGGCGGTCGCCTCGACCGCATCGCCGGCTCTGCCTCCCGGTTGGGCGCGCATCGACTTTCCACTGCGCAGTGCCTTAGACCTGCTCACTGTTGCTGCGGCAGTTCACCTGGCCTGCACCTACCCGAGAGACCTTTCGTCGTCGCGCTGGCTGCCCACGCTGGGATGGCTGGCCGGCGCGCTGGCATGGGCCTGGGCCCAGTCAGGCGATGGATCGGGCGCCTGGTGGATCACCCAGGCGGCGATGCTGCTGATGGGATCGCTGGCGATCTGGCTGATGCACCTGTCGTTCCGATCACAGCCGCATCCATTCGCTCTGGTCATGAAGCGGTTCAGCCTGAT
The DNA here is from genome assembly GCA_046154125.1 of Rhizobacter sp. Classification (GTDB taxonomy): domain Bacteria; phylum Pseudomonadota; class Gammaproteobacteria; order Burkholderiales; family Burkholderiaceae_C; genus PBB1. The sequence continues at coordinate 32,829 of JBJXEJ010000169.1, forward strand.
CGTCGGCGTCACCTGGGCGCTGGTCAGTGCGTCCGTCGCGGCGGCTTCCGCAAGAAGCGGCGCCGTGACGCATGTCGAATCGGCAAGCACCGCGGCCATCGCGGTCGCCAGCACGCCTCTGGCCGTGACCGCATGGCAGGTGTTGTTCGCGCTGGTATTGCTGTCGGTGCCGTTCCTGTCGAAATCGCGCAGCCTGGTGCGGGAGATGTCGCTCCTGGCCGTCATCAGCGCCCTCGCTGCGGTGCTCGACCTGCTTTTCGTCGGCCTGTTTCCGTTGGGCCAGTTCGCATCCCTGGCTCTGGCGCTCTTCCTGTCGATGGCCGTCTACGCAGGTGCGCGCCAGTGGCTGGTCACCCGCATGCTCGGCACCCGTGTGGCGAGCACCGAGCGCCTGTTCGAGCAGCTTTTCCGCACCACCCGGGAAGTCGAAACACAGCCTGGCGAGGCCGGGCCGGCACTGGCGCGGTTGCTCGACGAACTGTTCGACCCGGTCGAGGTGACTTTGTTGGACAAGCCCGCCGCCCGCGCTCGCACATTGAGCGATGGTTCGACGATGCTGGTGCCCGTGCCCGTGATCGGCAACTCAGCCCGGCCGGGCACCGGACCATCGACGTCGATCCTGCTGCGTCACGCACAGCAGGGGACGCGATTGTTCACCAGCGACGACGCCCGGCTTGCAGATCGCATCGGCGAACAACTGCGAAGGGCCGTGGCGTTCGACCAGGCCGTGGAGCAAGGCCGCAGCGAAGAACGACGACGGCTCGCCCAGGACCTGCACGACGACATCGGCGCCCGCCTGCTGACGCTGATGTACAAGGCCCAGTCGCCGGAGATGGAGGACTATGCACGACACACGCTCCAGGACCTGAAGACCCTGACGCGCGGCCTCGCCGCGTCGAGCCAGCAGCTGTCGCACGCACTGGCCGAATGGAAGGCCGACATCGCCCAGCGACTGGCTGCGGCCGGCATCGAGCTGAAATGGCTGGCGACGCACGACACCGACATCGTGTTGACCATGGTGCAGTGGTCTGGACTGACCCGCGTGCTGCGCGAGCTGATCAGCAATGCCATGACGCATGCCGAGGCGCATCACGTCGAGATCGACGTTGTGCTCCTCAACGATCGGTTCGTCCTGACCGTTGCGGACGACGGCACCGGACGGGCGCCGCAGCAATGGTCACCCGGTCTCGGAGTGGGCGGCGTGCGCAAGCGGGTCCGTCAGTTGGGCGGGGAAGTGCTGTGGATCGAGCGCGCACCGCGGGGAATCACATGCCGCGTGACGGTGGACCGACTGTCCGCGGAGGACTGACTTCAGATCGTGTTGCGTTCCTGCTCGCTCAAGCGTTGCTCGACGATCGGAATCATGCGCGCGGGCCACTGCAGATTCGGGTTGAGTTCCACCGCCCGCCGGAAATGGTCGAGCGACGGTCTGAGTCGCCCCAGCAGCAACTCGATCTGACCGGCCCCGGACAAGGCGCCGAAGTGATGTCGATTGCGTTTGAGGACCTCATCGCAATCCTCCAGCGACTTCTCGTTCTGGCCGAGCAGGAAATAAATGGTGGCGCGCTTGTTCCAGCCTTCGGCGAACTCGGGCTTGCGTCTCACGACATCATCGAAAGTCGCCAGCGCGTCGACGAGCTCGTGGGCTCGCAACTGCGCCAATCCTCGCTCAAACTGCTCATCGATCTCGGGATCGCCGGATCGACTCCATATCTGCCAGATCGCGGCCTCGGCCGCATCACGAACGCTGGCATCGGACACGCCCAGCTGCGCGATCAGTTGATCCGCATCCTCCATCGTGCCGATCCTGGAAAGTCGATCGATAGCAGCCAGTCGTGTCGACACACCGGACTGTTCCAGGTCGGCCAGCGCCTGCTCGCGGCTCATGTCGGCCGCCAGAGCAGGAATCCCGAGCAGAGCGCCTGCCAGCATCCAAACCCCGAGTCGGAATGCGCGCACAGTGTGCCTCCATCTCCCATCCGTTCGCGCGATTGTGCGACCGGGATCGATATCCTGCATCCGAGATGCGATGGAAGTGACCGCCTCGGGCCCGGCGGAGCAAGGCGCGGGGAACGCGTCCGAACTTCAGTTCAGGCCGCAGGCGATTTTCCGGAGTTGTGCGGCGGCGGAGTCGGGAGCCGCGGATTGCCAACTTCCCGGGAACGAGTCGGTGTGCAACAGGTCGCCGGCACCCATGTGTTGGGTGTAGTGGCTGGCGCGAACGTCCCGGAATCTCGCTGCATCGCAGTCGAACTCCTGCTGGGCGATGCGCGAAAAGAGGGACTTGGTGAAGATGGTCGACCGGTCTGCCGACTTGTAGTCGTAGAGCGCCGCCATCCGGACACTGTTTTCCTTCCTGACGATGGTCGACGGATCCGCGTAGACGTCAGCCTGGCTGCTTGAACCGGCTCGCACCCATTCGGCAGATACCGTCCCGGCCGCACCCGCCAGCATCAGGACCAACAACACTCGCTTCATCTACTGACTCCGTTTCCATCGATTTCTGTGCAGATCCGTTTGCGAGCCGTAACTCGAGGATTCGAGCCAGGCGTCAAGACGCCACGCGCCACGAGGCAGAACCGGTAGCGCGTGCCGTCCAGTGACTAGCCCTGCGAAGGATTCGCCGCCGCAGCCTGCTCGGGTCCGCCTTGCCTCTGCTGCTTCGCCTGTCTCTTGAGTTCCTTGGCCCGCTTCTGTTTTTGTCTGCGAATACCGCGGTCTTTGTCAGCGCTCATGTCGATCTCTGGTTGGTTGATGAGTGGCGCAGGTGCAGATCTGCCAGCGTCGATGCACGCACGCCGGCACATCGGGACGATGCGCCCCCGATTGTCATCCCAGCCGCCGATCGAACAATTTCAGGTGCGATGCAGCATCGTTGGCCACGCCCCGCTGCATGCGGCGCAGCAATCTCGATGCGGCATTCGCCCTTGACTTTCCGCCGCCCGTCAACATGTATGCGGAGTAGCCAGTACCACTGGCGCCCGGGAGTTCTTCATGTCATCTTCTACGAATATCGAATCGACCCGAAGTCTGGTTCACACCGCGTTTTCGCTGGCCCATCTGCTCGAAACCATCGACCGCAGTGGCGCGCCCGTCGATGCAGGCCAGTACCGCATCGTCGTCGCCCGGCTCCAGGAAGCCCTGTCCAAGCAGATGCCGGAAGCCGCCTTGACTGCGATGCTGGAGACCTACCCATCTGCGGGCGAGGTGTACGAAAACATGCACTACGCGATTTCAGGCTTGTCCCGCTCGCCACTGGAGCGCTCGGCGGCGTCCGAGGAGCTCGCAAGACAGGTTCTGGCGCGGTTTGCACCAGGAACCCAACGCAGCAGCCTCTGAAAGAAGACAGGGGTCCGGACAGGATCGGCGGGCGCGTTGCCCGGAAAGATCAGCCCGCCATCACCGGAGGTGGATGATCAGGTCGACGCTGCCACCGTCTTCAGCAAGATCAACAAATCCTTTGCCTGTACCCGATCGCCCGGCACGACCAGCACGGCCTCGACTTCGGCGTCGCGCTCGGCGGCCACGTGGGTTTCCATCTTCATCGCTTCCAGCGCCAGCAAGGTGCTGCCGGCGCTGACGCGCTGGCCGACCTTGACGGCCACGCTGACGATCGCGCCGGGCATCGGTGCCGCCACATGCCAAGGGTTGGTCGCATCGGCCACCGGCCGGCCCTTTGCGGCGTCGCCCGCGTCGGGGCGCAGCACGCGCACCGTGCGCGACTGGCCGTTCAGCTCGAACTGCACCTTCTGCGCGACATCGCCGTCGGGCGAGATCGATTGCAGCGCCACCAGCAGCGTCTTGCCCGGATCGATCTCGACCGCGAGCTCCTGCTGCGGCTGCGGGCCGTAGAAGAACACCGGCGTCGGCAGCATCGAGGTGTCACCGTTCAGTCGGGTGTGCTCGCAGAAATCACGCATCACCTTCGGGTACATCAGGTACGAGGCGAGCTGGCGGTCGTCCATCGGCAACTCGCACTCGGCTTCGGCCTGGGCGCGCACGGCCTCCAGATCGACCGGCGGAAGCCGATCGCCAGGGCGGTATGGCACGGGCGGCTGATCGGCCTCGGCCAGCTTCAGCACCTTGCGGCTCAGCGCGGACGGGAAACCGTCAGGCGGGAAGCCCAGCTCGCCCTTGAACAGCGACACGACCGACTCGGGGAAGGCCACCTCGCGCACCGGGTCCATCACATCCTTCGGCGTCAGGTCGCTGGCGACCATCATCAGCGCCATGTCGCCGACCACCTTCGACGTCGGCGTGACCTTGACGATGTCGCCGAACAGCCGATTCACGTCGGCGTAGGTCTGAGACACCTCGGTCCAGCGGTGCGCGATGCCCAGCGAGCGCGCCTGCTCGCGAAGGTTGGTGTACTGGCCGCCGGGCATCTCGTGGCGGTAGACGTCGGCGGTGCCGGAGCGGATCTCGGACTCGAACGGTGAGTAGAAGCGCCTCACTCCCTCCCAGTACATCGAGGCCGCATGCAGCGCGTCCTGTGGCAGTCCGGGGTCGCGATCGGTGCCGGCCAGAGCAGCGGCGATCGACGAGAGGTTGGGCTGCGAGGTCAGGCCGCTCATCGCGTCCAGCGCGCCGTCGACCGCATCGCAGCCGGCCTCGATCGCGGCCAGCACCGACGCCGCCGATGCGCCGCTGGTGTCGTGGGTGTGGAAGTGCACCGGCAGGCCGGTCTCGGCTTTCAGCGCCTTGACCAGCGCGGCCACCGCGAGCGGCCGGCAGATGCCGGCCATGTCCTTGATCGCCAGCAGGTGCACGCCGGCCTTCTGCAGTTCGCGCGCGATGCCGAGGTAGTACTTCAGGTCGTACTTCGGCCGTGCGCCGTCGAACAGGTCACCGGTGTAGCAGATGGCGCCTTCGCACAGCCCGCCGTTCTCGACCACCGCGTCGATCGCCACGCGCATGTTCTCGACCCAGTTCAGCGAGTCGAACACGCGGAACAGATCGACGCCGTTCGTCGATGCCTGCTTCACGAAATGGCGCACGACGTTGTCGGCGTAGTTGGTGTAGCCGACCGCGTTGGAGCCGCGCAGCAGCATCTGGAACAGCACGTTCGGGATCGCCTGGCGCAACTGCGCGAGGCGCTGCCACGGGTCTTCCTTGAGGAAGCGCAGCGCGACGTCGAAGGTGGCGCCGCCCCAGCATTCGAGCGAGAACAGTCCCGACAGCTCGCGGGCGTAGTACGGCGCGATCGGCAGCATGTCGGCGGTGCGCATCCGCGTGGCAAGCAGCGACTGGTGCGCATCGCGCATCGTCGTGTCGGTGATCAGCGCCTGCTTCTGCGCCAGCATCCACTGTGCGAAGCCGGCCGGCCCGAGCGCCTGAAGCCGCTGGCGCGTGCCGTCGGGAATCGGCGACTCCATGTCGACCTTCGGCAGCACCGGCTTGGGCAGCGGCAGCGCCGGCAGCGTGCGGCCCTTCACCTCTGGGTTGCCGTTGACTGCGACCTCCCCGAGGAAGCGCAGCAGCTTGCTGGCACGGTCGCGCCGAGCCGCGAACGCCAGAAGCTCGGGCGTGTTCTCGATGAAGCGGGTCGTCAGCTCGCCCTTCACGTCATTGCCGAAGGTCGGGTGGTTGATCAGGTTCTCGAGGAACTGCAGGTTGGTCGACACGCCGCGGATGCGGAACTCGCGCAGAGCGCGGTCCATGCGCTGGATGGTCTCGCGCGCGGTCGGTGCCCAGGCGGTCACCTTGACCAGCAGCGAGTCGTAGTACGGCGTGATGACCGCCCCACCGTAGGCCGTGCCGGCGTCGAGCCGGATGCCGAAGCCGGCCGCGCTGCGGTAGGCGGCGAGCCGGCCGTAATCGGGCAGGAAGCCGTTTTCCGGGTCCTCGGTGGTGACGCGGCACTGAAGCGCGTGGCCGTTCAGCGGGATCTTGTCCTGCGGCGGCACGCCGGTCGGGTGCAGGCTGCCGGCTTCGTCGGCCGAGCCGTCGGGGGACCCGACGTGGTCACCTTCAGTGACGCCGATGTGGCCGCCTTCGGTGATGCGGATCTGCGCCTTGACGATGTCGACGCCGGTGATCATCTCGGTCACGGTGTGCTCGACCTGGATGCGCGGATTGACCTCGATGAAGTAGCAGCGCCCGTCGTCGGCGTCCATCAGGAACTCGACCGTGCCGGCGTGGGTGTAGCCGACCGAGCGCATCAGCCGCAATGCACTGTCGCAGAGCGCGGCGCGGCCAGCCGCGTCCAGATAGGGTGCAGGGGCGCGCTCGACGACCTTCTGGTTGCGCCTCTGAACGGTGCAGTCGCGTTCATGAAGGTGCACCAGGTTCCCGTGCTGGTCGCCGAGGATCTGCACCTCGACGTGCCGCGCGCGGCGAATCAGTTTCTCGAAATAGACCTCGTCGTTGCCGAAGGCGGCCAGCGCCTCGCGACGAGACGCCTCCAGCGAGGCGGCCAGTTCACCCTCATGTTCGATGACGCGCATGCCGCGCCCGCCGCCGCCCCAGCTCGCCTTGAGCATCACCGGGTAGCCGATGCCGGCGGCCAGCTTGGCGCACTCGGCCACGTCCAGCGGCAGCGGCGGCGTGGCCGGCATCACCGCGACGCCGGCGGCCACCGCCGCGTGGCGCGCCGCGACCTTGTTGCCCAGCGTGCGCATCACCGCGGGAGAAGGGCCGATCCAGCGGATGCCGGCGGCGATCACCGCGTCGGCGAACTCGGGGTTCTCGGACAGGAAACCGTAGCCAGGGTGGATCGCGTCGGCGCCGGCGCTGCGGGCGATGCGCAGGATGTCCTCGCCGTCCAGGTATGCAGCCAGCGGCTTCTTGCCCTCCCCGACCATGTAGCTCTCGTCGGCCTTGAATCGGTGCAACGCCTGGCGATCCTGCTGTGAGTAGATCGCGATGGTGCCGATGCGCATCTCGGAGGCGGCGCGCATCACGCGGATCGCGATCTCGGAGCGGTTGGCGATCAGGATCGAGCGGATCGGACGGTGGTTCATGGGCAGGTCTCGGGTCGGGTCGACATGAACGGGCGGGCCGCCGGATGCGGCTTCGATGCCCTGTCAGTTTGACCCGTATGCAAGCCAAGTGCCGGCAAAACGGGAGAATCGGGGCGTCTGCCCGGAATTGCCCTCAAGAGGCCCCCATGAACCGCACCCACCACTACACCCTGACCTTCTCCTGCCCCGACCGCGTCGGCATCGTGGCGCGAGTCACCAGCTTCTTCGCCGAACACGGCGGCTGGATCCTCAGTTCGAGCCAGCACGCCGACGCCGATTCGGCCCGTTACTTCATGCGGGTCGAGGTTCGGGCCGACTCGCTGCCGTTTGACCATTCCGAGCTGAAGCGCCGCTTCGCCGTGGTGGCCACCGAGTTCGGCATGGACTGGCGGATCAGCGACAGCAGCGTGCGGCGCCGCGTGCTGATGCTGGTTTCGACGCAGGAGCACTGCTTGTACGACCTGCTGGCACGCTGGCAAAGCAAGGAACTCGATGTCGACATCGTCGGCGTCGCCTCCAACCACGAAGTGTTCCGCGGTCTGGTCGAATGGCACGGGCTGCCGTTCCACCACATCCCGGTGACCAAGGAGAACAAGCCCGAAGCATTCGCGAAGCTGGAAGCGCTGTTCGAGTCGTCGGGCGCCGACACGATGGTGCTGGCGCGCTACATGCAGATCCTGCCGCCGTCGCTGTGCCGCAAGTACCCGGGACAGATCATCAACATCCACCACAGCTTCCTGCCCAGCTTCGCCGGCGCGAAGCCTTACCACCAGGCCTGGGACCGCGGCGTCAAGCTGATCGGCGCGACCTGCCATTACGTGACCGAAGACCTCGACGAAGGTCCGATCATCGAACAGGACGTGATGCGCATCGACCACAGCGACGCCGTCGAGGACCTGGTGCGATGCGGCAAGGACGTGGAAAAGGCTGTGCTCGCGCGCGGCCTGCGCAATCACCTCGAGGACCGCATCCTGATCAACGGGCACCGCACGATCGTGTTTGGGTGATGAGCGATGTCAGGGAGACTGGTTCAGTCTCCCGAAAACCGAGCAGGGCATGGGCATGCGCTTGACGAAGCTTCATCCGATCGCCGGCTTCACGGTTCTCGCGTTGGCCTGCACCACCGCGGCACCCGTCGTGTTCCTGCTCAGCCAAGGCGCGCCACTGAGTTCGAGTCTGCCGCCCGCGCTGCTGTCGGCGCCTTTCCTGCTCATGCTCATGGGCCACGCCTCGCTCTGCCGAACGTGGCGCCGAAATGCCTTTATCGCGGCAGGAAATCTCCCATTGCTCTTCGCGTGGGGGAGCGCCATCGTTCTGATGTGGTACTCGCAGGCTGGCTGGCTCGGCATTGTCGGGTTCGGTGGCGTGCTGTGCCTGATGGTCAGCTTGTATCTGTGGCTTTCGTTGGTCATCACCGAGCCCCCATCGCCCAGACCCGGGGATTCGATCAAGTAGACGATCGAAAAGCTGCACGAGAAGGCGCAGCAGGTTCTGCTCGACCAGACGCTGTTCACCATGATCGGGCGCCTGCGCCGCAACGCGCCCGATCTGCTGATGGTGATCGTGCCGGGTCGGCTGACGGGACACAGCGACTGGGCCGGGCCAGGTGTCGGTTGGGGGTCTGCTCAAGGATGTGGTGCTGCGGTCGATCCACACTGCCACGCTGATCAACGTGCGTGCCTTGCTCTGCCACGCGATCGACGAGGTCGCCAAAGCCTTCTATGTGAAAACCGGTTTCAACGAATCGCCGCTTGATGCGACGACGTTGATGCTGGGCCCGCGCGACACGGGCTGAGCCGCGTCGCGCAGCCCCTCGAACTCAGTACTGCAACTGCAGCGCCAGCACGAACTTGTCCAGGCTTTGACTGCCGGTGACCTTGGTGTTGGTGTACATCGCGGTCAGCTGCGCATTGAACCCGTCGATCACGTAATTGACACCGACATCGATCTGCCGGGTGTCGAGGTTCGTGTCAGGGTTGAACCGCTGCCAGTGCGTGAAGGGCTGCAACTGGCCCCAGCCCACGGGCTGCTCGAAGATGTACGACAGGCCGGCCGAGTAAGCCTTGCCCTGCTCCGCCTCCACCACGTCGTCGGTGTCGTAGTCGTAGTAGGCCGCTTCGACCGCGAATCCGCCTGAGCCGGCAATGCGTTTCTCGAGCAGGAAGTCGACGTTGTACGACCAGTAGTCACCGCGCCCGCCGACGGTCAGCACGCCCTTCTTCTGGTAGCGGCCGGCCACGCCAATCGCCAGGATGTCCTGCTTGCCGAGGTGGTTGGCCGCGCTGAAGTAGCCGGTCTCCTTCTCCCAGAAGTCGTACTGCAACCGGCCGGCGTACATCAGCGAGCCGGACGACTTGACGCCGGCGCTGCGGGCCTGCGACTCGTCCAGCGCGCCGATGCCGAAGGTGCGGCCGTCGAAGGCGCCGATCGAGTAACCCAGCCGGCTGTCCGCCACGTTGCCCCAGACCACGAAGCCATCGTCGCGCGCGCGGAAGATGCCGCCGTTGCAGCCGTAGCGCGAAGCGACGCAGGGCCAGTAGCCGCCGCCCATCGAGTAGTACGGCCCGGCCATGTTGTGGCGGTCACTCGGCGACACCAGCCGCCCGGCCCAGACGTTGAGCTCAGGCAGGAACTCGAACTGACCGTAGATGTCGAGCACGCGGACCCGGTTCTCGACGCCATCCCACTCGGTGTTGAACGTGGCCTTGATGTTCTTGCTCAGCGACGCGCCGAAGAACAGTCGAGCGCTGTCGAGGTTGGGGTCGTTGACGTGCCCGCCACCCGCCGAATCCGGCCGCTCGGCATGGGTGTAGCTGTAGCGGGTGCCGATACCGAAGGTCACGTTCTGGTCTTCACCGAACTCGTACTTCGCTCCCGCCTGTGCATTCGCCGCCATGGTCGCCACCGCCGCTGCCAGCAGCAGCTTCCTGCATTCCTGCGTCACTCGCATGTGTGTTCCTTGGAAATCTCGAACCTGTTGATCATGCGACCCGCCCGAGCGCACGCAGGATTTTCTCTGGTGTGAACGGTTGAGAAAAAACCGCCGCACCGTGCGGGCGCAGCGCGTCGTTGATCGCGTTCATCACCGCGCCCGGCGCGCCGGCGGTGCCGGCCTCGCCAGCGCCCTTGGCGCCGAGCTTCGAGCTCGCGGTCGGTGTCTGCACATGGGCGACGACGATGTCGGGCATTTCGCCGGACATCGGCACCAGGTAATCCGCCAGGCTGCCGTTGCGCAACTGGCCTTCGGCGTCGTACAGGCACTCCTCGTACATCGCGCCGCCGATGCCCTGCACGATGGCACCGCGCATCTGCTCGTCGACCAGCATCGGGTTGATGACACGACCGCAGTCCTCGACCGCCCAGTGCTTCAGCAGCTTGACGAAGCCGGTGTCGAGATCGACCTCGACATACGAGGCCTGTACGCCGTTGGTGAAGATGAACGGGTAGTCGCGCTGCGCGTAGTGGCGCGTCACCATCAGCTCGGGCGTGAAGGTCGGCGGCAGCGTGTCGGAGCGGAAGTAGGCGACGCGGCCCAGCTCGCCCAGCGGCATCAGTGCGGCGCCGTTCGCGGCGTCGACGATCTCGTCGCGGTGCACGGCCAGGCCCGCCGCATCGCGGTTCAGGATCACCGCCGCCACCTTCAGGATGTTCTTCCGCAGCGCCAGCCCGGCCTGCAGCACCGCCTCGCCGCCGATGCCCGCACCGCGCGACGCCCAGGTGCCGCCGCCGTACGGCGTCACGTCGGTGTCGCCGGTGACGACGCGCACCTTGTCGATACCGACACCGACCGCGTCTGCGGCGATCTGTGTGTAGATGCCTTCGGCGCCCTGCCCCTGTTCGCCGACGCTGACCAGCACCGTCAACGCGCCGGTGGGCTCGAGCCGCAGCGTCGCACCGTCCTGGGACGCGATGCGCGCCCCACCGACACCGTAGAACGCCGCGCTCGGGTTGGTCAGCTCGATCAGCGTCGCGAAGCCGATGCCGCGGTGGATGCCGCGCTCACGCAGCGCGGCCTGCTCGGCGCGCAAGGCCGGGTAGTCCATCAGCGTCTCGATCCGGCGCAGGCATTCCTCGTGCGACAGCACCTCGAGCTTGATGCCGGAGATACCGGTCGCCGGATAGGCGTCATCCGGGATCACGTTGCGCTTGCGGAAGACCAGCGGATCCATGCCCAGCCTGGCCGCCGCCAGATCGACCAGACCTTCGGTCACCGCACAGGCGATCGGGTGACCGACGCCGCGGTACTGGCAGGTCGGCGTCTTGTTCAGGAACACCACCTTCAGGTGCGCGCGGTACTGCTGGTGCCGGTACGGACCGCCGGTCAGGTTGACGACCTGGTTGCCCTCGATGGCACTGGTGCGCGGGAACATCGAGTAAGGGCCGATGCCGGTCAGGTCGTCGATCTCGAAGGCCAGGATGTCGCCGTCCTTCGACGCCGCGATGCGCCCGTGGATGCGGTGTTCGCGCGCGTGGATATCGCTGGTGAACGATTCGAGCCGGTCGGCGACGAACTTCACCGGGCGCTTCAGCAGGATCGACAGCGCGACCGTCGCAAAGTCATCCGGGTACGCATGGACCTTGATGCCGAACGAGCCGCCGACGTCCTTGCAGACCACCCGAACCGCCGATTCGGGCAGGCTGAACTGGCGCGAGTACAAGTCCTGCATCATGTGCGGCGCCTGCTGCGAGTGGTAGACCGTCAGGCGCTGGTCGCCGGGATTCCAGTCGGCGATCTGGCAGCGTGGCTCCAGCGTCACGCCGGTGTGGCGGCCGAAGTGGAAGGTCGCCTCGCAGACCACGTCGGCGCTGGCGAACGCCGCATCGACACCGCCGGTGTCCAGGCTGCGCGTGAAGCACAGGTTGTCGCCCAGCTCGGGGTGGATCACCGGTGTGGTGGGAGCCAGCGCGGTCTCCATCTCCAGCGCGGCGGGCAGCGACTCCCAGTCGACCTGCAGCACCTGCAGCGCATCCTCGGCCTGCGCGCGGGTCTCGGCGACCACTGCGACCACCGGCTCGCCCTGCCAGCAGGCGCGGTCGATCGCCAGCGCGTGCTGCGGGGCCGACTTCATGCCCGCCAGGTGGCCCAGCGTGGCGACCCACGGCTTGCAGACGGTGGCCACCTCGGCGCCGTCGACGACCGCGATGACGCCCGGCATTCTCAGCGCCTCCTCGCGCTGCACGCCGACGATGCGGCAATGCGCGACCGGCGAACGCCAGTAGACGACGTGGCCCATGCGCGGCAGCTTGATGTCGTCGAGGTACGTGCCGCGCCCTTCGACCAGGCGACGGGCGCCGGACCGCACTACGGATGTGCCGATGTAGCGCGGGTCGTCAGTGACAGCGTGCAGCGTCGGCGGAAGGCGTTCAGGCGCATTCACGGTCGGTTACCCCTTGGCCACGGCGAGAACGCGCGCGGCCTTGCGGCTGGCCAGCACATCGCACACCGCATCGACGATGGCGTGGTAACCGGTGCAGCGGCAGTAATTGCCCGACATCCATACACGCACCTCCTCGCGCGACGCATCGGGATGCGTGTCGAGCAGTTCGCCGGCCGCCAGGAGCATGCCCGAGGTGCAGAAGCCGCACTGCAGTGCATTTCGCTGCATGAAGGCGTCCTGCAGATCGCGCAGGCGACCGCTGTCGGTCACGCCTTCGACGGTCTCGACCTGGCAGCCATCGGCCTGAACCGCCAGCACCAGGCAGCCTCGAACCACCTGCCCGTCGAGCTGCACCGTGCAGGCGCCGCAGACGCCGTGCTCGCAACCGAGGTGCGAGCCGGTCAGGCCCAGGTCCTCGCGCAGGAAATCAACCAGATGCTGGCGCGGCGCCACAGCGCAGCGGGTCTCCCGGCCGTTGACGGTGAGGTGGATCGGGTGGAGTTGCATGTTCATGGAAAGATCCCGTGCCGATTCATGCCGCCCGCTTCACCGACAGCGCGTCGGGGCATGCGGTGCCGAGTGCGCGACGAGCAAGCACGCAGGCGAGATGTCGCTTGGTGTCCGACGTGTGGGTCAGGTCGGCGAGCGGCTCGAGTTCGCTGTCGATCATCGCGACCGCGCGGTCGACCAGCGCGGGCGACATCGGCTGTCCTTCGAGCAAGGCCTCGGCGCGCGGGACCCGGATCGGGGTGGTGCCAATGCCCAGAAAGGCCAGGCGCACACGCTGCAGGCCACCGGCTGCGCGTCGTGCTGCCAGCGCCACGCCGGCCACGGCGTAGTCGCCATGCCGCCGCGCCAGCTCATCGAACACGAAGACGTCGTCGCCCTGGCTCAGCGGGAGATCGCAGCCGACGACGATCTCGCCTTCGGCCAGCGCGGTCGTGTAGAGATCGACGAAGAAATCCGTCGCCGCGATACGCCGTTCACCGGCCGCCCCCTGAACGACCACCGTGCCTTCGAGTGCCGCCAGGCAGGCCGGCCATTCGGCGGCCGGGTCGCCGTAGGCGATCGATCCACCCCAGGTGCCACGGTTGCGTATCGCGCGATGAGCGATGTGCGGTGCGGCCATCGTCAGCAACGGCGCGTGGCGCGCGATCAGCTCCGAGCCCTCGATCTCGCTGTGGGTGACCAACGCGCCGATGCGCAGCACCGAGCCCCGGACCGAGATGCCTTGCAGCGCGTCGATGGCGGTGATGTCGATCAGCAGCGCCGGCTCGGACAGCCGCATGTTCAGCGTGGCGAGCAGCGACTGGCCACCCGCCAGCACGCGAGCATCGTCCCCATGCTGCTGCAGCAACCGGAACACTTCGTCGAGCGAAGAGGCCCGGGTGTAGTCGAAGGCAGGAGCTTTCATGAATCGACCTCAATGCGTGAGGGTCGAAGCGACCCAGAAACCAAAGGCGGTGCACATGGACCCGACACCGGCGCCGAACACAAACCACAGCACCCGAACTCGCTCGGCTGTGGGGCCCGGGTCGATGACGGCCGGCCGAGACACGATGGTCTGGGGTGATGCGCCCGGTGCCCCGGTGGAGATCGCTTCATGCGTGTCGCGGGCCGTCGACTCGGCCGAGTGGGAGGGTGGCGCGAGATGCAGGCTGAACGCCCCGAAGAACTGATCGGCGAGTTGCCGAGCCGCCGCATCGATCATCCGTCCACCGACCTGGCCGAGCTTGCCACCGACCGTGCCTGTGGCGGAGTAGCTCAGGCTCGTGCCCGTTCCTTCGCTCACGAGCACCACCGTCGAGCTGCCTTTCGCGAACCCTGCGGTGCCGCCGGAGCCTTCGAATAGCAGCACGCACCCTTCGTCGGGACGAACCTCGCTCATCAGGATCCTGCCGGTGAAGCGCGCCCGCACGGGACCCAGCCGGATCTGCGCACAAGCCTTCATCTCGCTCGGCGACACCTGCTGCAGCGACTCACAGCCGGGGATGCAGACCTGCAGGACCTCGGGGTCGTTGAGCGCCCGCCAGACCTGCTCGCGCGGAGCTTCGATGACGACACGGCCCGTCAGCTCCATCGTCGATTCGCCAGAAGTCGGAAAAGCAAATTCAGCCTTGTTTACCAGTTGCTCAAAATAGTATCCAATATTGATCAACTGGTAAACAAGACGCGCTGCGGGCTTTCCCGTACCTTGAATTCCCGCCCCGCCTGTCGACCGACCCCTCTTCAACGCCGGCAAGTACTTCATGACACAGACGCTCCGTCATGCCCGTGCCGCCCGCCCGTCGCAGCCGAAGCAGCAGGCGCCGCGATCGGCACCGATGGCAGCGCAGCCACCCCCGCAGCAACGCAAGCGGCTGACCACAGTCGAGCGCGAACGGCAGATCCTCGAAGGGGCGATCCGCTTCTTCTCCGAACGCGGACTCGATGGGCAGCTGCGCGATCTGGCCCAGAGCCTCGGCATCACGCACACGCTGCTGTATCACTACTTCCCGACCAAGCAGGCGCTGATCGACCGCGTCTACCGCGAGATGTTCGAGGGTCTGTGGAAAGCGGAGTGGGAGCATCTGCTCGACGATCCCAGGCTCGACGCGCAGACCAAGTTCACCCGCTTCTACCTGGCCTATGCGCAGATCGTGCTGGAACGCGACTTCGTTCGCATCCTGGTGTTCTCGGGGCTGAGCGACCGCTCGATCCCGGACCGATTCTTCGGCATCCTGCGCGAGCGGCTGTTCCCGCGGCTGATCCGGGAAACGCGGCGCCATTGCAGGGTGCGGAGCCGAGCCCGGCCCAATGTGCGCGAACTCGAACAGCTGATGGGACTGCACGGCGGCGTCTTCTACATCGGTGTGCGGCGCTGGATCTACGGCCAGACGGTGCACGGCGTGCGTGCCGATGACCACGACGAGACGACCATCGCCGATCTGGTCCAGGGTTACCTGCGCTCGGCAGGCGCGGTGCTCTACCAGTCGCCGGCAGCGGGCTGACGGCCCCTCATTGCCGGACCGGGGCCGACCGACGTTGCTGCATGTCGGCTGACATCACGGCCAGCAGCTTCCTGTCCATGCGGGCGCGTGCCGCGGGAAACACGGTGCCCTCTTCGGTCGCCAGATGCGCCGCGTACATGCGATCGAACTCGGCGACCTGATCCACGAAGGCGTCTGAGCCGGCTTCGGCTGTGCCCGGAAGGCTCCACGCTTCGAGCGTCGAGCGCAGGGCGGCCCACAGCGCCGACATGCGGAGGTGATCGCGGTACAGGCCAGACACCGCATCGGCCAGATCGGCATCGCCGCTGTCGGACAGGATCGGGAACACATGCTGTTCCTCGTCATCGTGGTGCAGCGGTGCGGCAAGATCGAAATAGCGAAGCACATCCGAAGCGGCAGATCGCGACTGGGCATCGTGCCCGCGTTCGTCGACGTGGCGCACCAGTCTGACGAGCAAGGCCACGCTGCGTCGCACGCGCTCGTGACACGCCAGCAGCATCTCGAACGGCTGCTCGAAGCCGACGGCGGGGGAGTCGAAACCGGGAAAGGCGGAATTCATGGCTTGCTCCTGGACATTCAACGCATCTCGAAGAGTTCCTGATGAAAGCGTGCGGGTGACAGGCCACGCGACACGAAGTCCTCGCGCAGCGCCTGTCCGAACTGCCGCGGACCGCAGAACCAGATGCTCGCCGTCGCCCATTCCGGCACCACCTTGCGAATCCGCTCACCGTCCAGCCGACCGTCCCTGGAGTCCACGAGCAGGTGCAGGCAAACACCCGCGGCGGCGGCGTCGGCGGTGAGCCTGGCAATGGCCGCGGGCTCATGGACGGCGGTCGGGTGGAACAGGTCGATCGACGCACGGCCTGGCACGGCGCCGAGCCGCTTCATGCGCGCAATGAACGGCGTGATGCCGATGCCCGCGCCGATCCAGATCTGGCGTGGCTGGGAATCCACGAAGTCGAAACAGCCGTAGGGACCTTCGACGGTCACCGGCATGCCAACCTTCAGGGTCTCGCGCAGCCGGCGCGTGTGGTCGCCCAGCGCCTTGGTGATGAAGGTGACGCGGCCGTCCCGCGCATCCCAGGCCGAGGCGATCGTGTAGGGATGCGCGCCTTCCTTCTGATCGGATGTCACGAATGCGAACTGGCCGGCGGTGTGGCCGGGCCAGCCGGTTTGCAGTGCAATGCGCGACTCGAGCACGTCGAGCCCCGGATAGTGGATCAGCGTCTCGATCGAGCCCCGGACCTTGCGGCCGGCTCCGATGAGGCCGAACAACGCCAGCACCGCTGCCGCGCAACCCGCCGCCACCAGGCCGGCGAGCACCCACCCGACAGGCTGGCTCCAGTAGTCGAATTTCGCGAGTACCACCGAGTGGCAGGCCAGCGCAAGGTAGGCCACTGCCAGCCATTGGTGGGTCTTCACGAACAGGTGGTACGGAAAGCGCTTGACCAGCGCCAACACCATCAGCACCAGGGCCGCGTAGAACGCCCATTCGCCGACCGATTCCGCGAGCCCGCGTTGACCGAGCAGCCAGCCTTCGACCGCACCGAGCAGCGAGTTATCGGGCCGGGGCCCGCGGGCCGGGCGGACCAGCCAGCCCCAGCCCACCATCCACTTCGTGCCCTGGGCCCACCACCAGTGCAGCACCGCCGCCACCAGTGCGGTGATTCCGAGCCACTTGTGCAGCCGGTACATCTTGTCCAGGCCGTCGAGCGGCCGCTCGAGCCACCTTGGCCGCAGCGCGAGCAGCATCGCCACGCTCATCGCGCCGATCGTGACGACGCCGCTGTACTGCATGAAGACCGTGCGGAACGAGAAGTAGGTGAACGGTTGCGGCGCCAGCGTATCGGCCATCAGCCAGAGCGCGCTGAGCAGGGCGATGAAACCTGCGAGACAAAGTTGAATGCGGGTCATGCTCGCGAGGTGCCGGTCGAGCCGATCACCCGCACACCCCCACATCACCACACGCTGTGCAGAAATCGCAGCCGTCCTTGTGGATCACAGTCGCATTGCCGCATTCGAGACAGACCTTTCCCGCCATCACCGCATCGCGCTCGCCACGCGGTTTCGACGACTCGAGCACGCCCATGTCGCGCAGCGGGTAGCCCTCCTCGTCTAGCACGCCGAGCATCGCGTAGCGATGGATGATCAGCCGCGCCAGGTACGCCACGGTCGAGGGCCAGGTCTGCTGGCGGCGTTCGCCGTGCGGCAGACCCGGCACGAAGGCCATGAAGTGACCCAGCGGCTCGGCGTAGTTCAGCAGCTTGCGCAGCTTCATGCCGATCCAGGCCGGATCGATCACGCGCATGTCGAGTGAAAGGATGCGGGCCAGCCCGTCGAGCGCGCGCGGGTAGTTGCCCGAGAAACCGACCGCGCACGGTCGCGTCACGACGCTGCCGCCAGGCCCGGGCAGCGTCACCTCTTTCAGCGTCAGCGTGAACGCCTCGCCAGTCGCGGCGTTGTCGACGTCGACGGCCCAGGCCAGCGTGCCCGACGGCCCGGTGTGCGGCTCGTCGATGCTGAACATCGCGTCCATCACCGGCGTCGGCGCGCTGCGGCCGGGCGCGGGCAGCGCGCGCAACTGCTCGCAGCGCCAGCGGATCACCGCGGCCGTGGCCGCCACCACGCCCGGGAACAGGCGACGTTCGCCGTGCGGCGGAAACGGCATCTCGAACGATCGCTCCTCGGCCACGGTGGCCAGCGCGTCGAGCTTCAACTGAAGCCACGCCGGGTCGTTGGCGCGCAGGTCCATCGACAGCGTCTTCGCCAGCGCGCCCAGACCACGCGGCTGCTCGGCCCCGTTGACCCACACCTCGAAAGGCTGCGGCGGGCCGCCCTCTGCGCCGGCGAGTTCACCGACGAACAGCGCGAAATCGCCGAACGGGTGGTGCACCATGAAGGTCCAGGCCAGATTGCCCGACGCCAGCTCGGGCCGGCCCGGCCAGCGCAGCGACGACAGCACGGGCGCCGGCAACCTGTCGAGCGCGAGCCGGCGGTTGGCGTCGGCGATCTGCAGCGGCGCGGCGGGTGCGGATGCAGAGGATGGAGTCACGCTCAGCACCGAGCCGAGCACGCTGTTCGGCCGGTAGGTGGCCAGGCCCTTCAGGCCCGAGGCCCAGGCTTCGAGGTACAGGTTCTGGAAATCCCCGTACGGGTACTCGGCCGGCACGTTGACGGTCTTCGAGATGGCGGTGTCGATGTACGGGGCCACGGCGGCCACCATCGCCTCGTGCGCCTGAGCGCTCATCTCGAGTGCGGTGACGAAGGCCGGCGTCAGCGCGGCTGTCTCGCCCTTCAGGTGTCGATACAGGCGCCAGGCATGGTCCTCGACCGAGTACTCCTTGAAGGTGCCGTCGGGCATGCGCTTCTTGCGCGTGTAGGTCCAGCTGAAAGCTGGCTCGATGCCATTGCTCGCGTTGTCGGCGAACGCCAGGCTGATCGTGCCGGTGGGCGCGATCGACAGCAGGTGCGAATTGCGCAGGCCGTGGCTGCGGATTCGGTCGCGCAGGCCCTGCGGCAGGCGCGAGGCGAAGGTCGTGCCGCTGAGGAACAGGTCGGGATTGAACAGCGGAAACGGGCCGCGCTCGCGCGCCAGCTCGACCGAGGCCTCGTAGGCCGCATCGCGCATCAGCTCGGAAATGCGCTGCGCCATCGCGCGCGCCGGCTCGGTGTCGTAGCGCAGGTTCAGCATCACCAGCGCATCGCCCAGGCCGGTGAAGCCCAGGCCGACGCGGCGCTTGCGGCGCGCCTCCTCCTGCTGCTGAGGCAGCGGCCAGACCGTCACGTCGAGCACGTTGTCGAGCATGCGCACGGCCACCTGGGCCACCGCGATGAACGCGGCTTCGTCGAAGCTGGCGTGGTCCTCGAACGGCTCGCGCACGAAGCGCGTCAGGTCGATCGAGCCGAGACAGCAGCAGCCGTAGGGCGGCAGCGGCTGCTCGGCACACGGGTTGGTGGCCGCGATGTGCTCGCAGTACGACAGGTTGTTGTCGCGGTTGATGTGGTCGAGGAACAGCACACCGGGCTCGGCATGGTCGTAGGTGGACCGCATGATCAGGTCCCACAGCTCGCGCGCACGCCGCTTGCGATACACCCACAGCCCGCCGCCACCCGGCTGCGTCTGCTGGTACGCGCCGGCCTCTTTCTGCGCCACGCCGGGCTCGGCACGGTGGACGAGCTCGACATCGCCGTCCGCCTGCACCGCCTGCATGAACGCATCGGTCACGCCGACCGACAGGTTGAAGTTCTTCAGGTCGCCCGAATCCTTGGCCCGGATGAAGGCCTCGATGTCCGGGTGATCGCAGCGCAGCACGCCCATCTGGGCACCACGCCGCGCACCCGCCGATTCGACCGTCTCGCACGAGCGATCGAACACGCGCATGTAGCTCACCGGGCCCGACGCGCTGCTGCGCGTGCTGCCGACCCACGCGCCGCTGGGGCGGATGCGCGAGAAGTCGTAGCCCACGCCGCCGCCCCGGCGCATGGTCTCGGCCGCTTCGGTCAGAGCGGTGTAGATACCGGGGTGGCCGTCCTCGGACTGCGCGATCGAATCGCCGACGGGCTGCACGAAGCAGTTGATCAGCGTGGCCGACAGCCCCGTGCCGGCAGCCGACTGGATGCGGCCGGCCGGGACGAAACCGGCCTGCAACGCCTCTGCGAAACGCGCCTCCCAGCGGGCGCGCTCGGCGGGGGCTTCGGCCTGCGCCAGCGCGCGTGCCACGCGCCCGTTCACGTCATCGGCGGTGCGTTCGTCGTCCTTCGCGTACTTCTCGAGCAAGACCTCGGCACTGATGTCCTGGGCGGGCAGGTCCTGCAGGCGGTGCGATGGGGAGTTGTCAACGGAATGCATGGAGCGGCTTCTGGTTTGGGTCGAGACGGGCAACTTAGGTGATGCACGGCGTTCGAACCTTGATGTCCATCAAGGACGTCGACATCACCAGCGTGGATCGTAGGCGCCTCGCCGGATGCAAGACCCTTCTGGCCACGTGCCCGCAACCTGGATACCCTCGACTCGACCCGCGGACACGACACGGAGGCCCCATGGCCCTGCCCCACGCACAACCCCTGGAAGTCATCGACATCCGCCCCTTCGGTCCCGCGCTGCAAGACGCGGTGACGAGCAGCCTGCTGAAGACCCCCCGCCTGCAACTGATGCGTCTGGTGCTGCCGGCAGGCTCGGGCATGCCCGAACACAGCGTGCCCGGTGCAATCACGGTGCACTGTCTCGAAGGAGACGCTGTCGTCACGACCGCTTCTCGCCGATGCGAGTTGAGCGCTGGCCAGCTCGTGATGCTGCCCGAGAACGAACGGCATGCGGTGCAGGCGCTGACCGACGCGTCACTGCTGGTCACCGTGCTGCTGCATCAGACATGACCCCGGACACCGTGCCGACCGACGCCGCCATCCGCCTTGCGCTGCAAGACGTGCTGGACCCCGAGCTCGGCGAGAGCATCGTCGACCTCGGCCTGGTGCAACGCATCGAGATCGAGCCCGGCCGCGTCCACGTCGTGCTGATCCCGACCAGCGCGACCTGCCCGATGAGCGCGGTGCTGATCGAGGACGCGACCGATGCGGTGCGCGATGCCTGCCCGGCCGGGACGGCAGTCGAGGTCGACATCGACTGGAGCACTCCCTGGGAGCCGCACAGGCTGAGTCCCGAACTGAAAGACCGTTTCGGCTGGTAACCGCCGGGCTGTTCGTGCGCGCACACGGCCGCGCCAGGCCGGATCCTTCCAACATCCCCACTTCGAGAACCCGCCATGACCATTTCGAACTTCGACGACCTGCTGCGCTCGGCCCGCGAACAGAGCGAGCCGCAACGCCTGCTGTTCGTGTTCGCCACCGCGGGTCTGCCCGACGACGCCACCGATGAGCAGCGTGCGCGCTTCAAGTCCGGTCAGGGCGGCACGCTGACGCCGCTGATGTGCGTCGACAAGGTGCCCGACGAGCTGCCCTCGTTCGATGTCCTCGTCGCAGAGTCCCGCCAGTTCGACCAGGCCTGGGACATCGTGTTCGTGGCCGCGATGTCCGGCCGCGCGGGCACCGCCCCGACCAGCTCGCAGGCCGAAGCGCCGTTGCAGGGCATGGTCGACGCGATCAAGGCGGGGCGCATCGGTTCGTACATTCCGTTCGACGGCCAGGGGCAGCCCGTGCAGTTCACGTGAACGGTGCGGGGATCTGGCGGGCCGGCATCGCCCTCAGCGCCCTGCTCGCGGCACTGAACCTGCTGGCCGGTGCCAGCGGTGGCCTGGCCAGGCTGGGGCTGTCCGCTCCGGCCGCTGCGATCAGCGTCCACGGTGCATTGCTGGCCTGCGGCTTCTTCGGCACGCTGATCGCTCTGGAACGAGCGGTGGCATTGCGCCGGATCGCCGGGTTGATCGCTCCGCTGGCTGCCGGCCTCGGCGGCGTGCTCGCCTGGGCCGCGCATTCGGAGCCTGCGGCACAGCTGGCCTGGGCGGTCGCGGCCAGCGCGCTGGTCGGCCTCTACCTGCACGCAGGCCTCAGCCGCGCCTGGTCGCTGCCGCTGGCGATCGAGCTGTGTGGCGCGCTGTGCTGGGGCGCAGGCACCACAGCCTGGGCGATCGGCGATCTGTCGGCTGGCGTCACCGGCTGGATGGCATTTCTCGTGCTGACGATCGCCGCAGAGCGCCGCGAGTTGACGCAGATGATGCGTCTGCCGAAGCTGGCGCAGCGGCTGTTCGTCATGGCCGTTGCGCTGGTCCTGGTGGCCGTCGCGTTGGCGCTGGCGAACGCTTTCGGCGCATCGGAAGGGCCTTGGTCGGATATCGCCTGGTGGTCCGCCTGTGCGGTGCTCGCGATCTGGCTGCTGCGCTGGGACATCGCGCCGCGCCAATGGCGCAAGGCCGGCTGGCTGGGACACACCGCGCAGTGCCTGACCGTCGGCTACCTGTGGCTGCTGGCGGGTGCGGTGCTGGGCCTGGCCGGACTCGCCTGGCCCGGCGGCGTGACGCCGCTGGCACTGCACGCGGTGCTGCTGGGCTTCGTGTTCGCAATGGTGTTCGGCCACGCACCGATCATCCTGCCGGCGCTGGCTCGTGTGCGGCCGATCTACTCGGTCTGGGCTCGCGCTCCGATCTGGATCCTCAGTGCCAGCCTGATGGCGCGAGGTGCGGGGCTCGCCAGCGGCACCGGCGACGCACTGCGCATCGCCGGTGCAGGCCATGCCGTCGCGATCGGCTGGTTCGCCGCGGCGATGCTGATCGGCGTGATTCGCGGGCCCCGCGCGGGCCGTTGACGCAGAAGCGTCAGGTGCTTCACATCAGTCCGAGGCTGGCAGAGCGGGTTGTCGCGACGCCGACGATGTACCCGACGCTGGCCAGTGCGGCCACGAAGGCGCATGCCCGGGTTCGAGGCGGCACATCGCGCCGCAGGGCGACGCGACCGAGCGCGACGTAGACGCACAGCGCGATCACCTTGGCCGTGAGCCACGGTTGAGCGAACGGGTATTGGGAGGTCGTCACCGCCAGTGCGATGGCGGCCGTCAGCAGTACCGCGTCGTTGGCGTGCGGCGCAATGCGCAGCCAGCGCCAGCGTCGCCAGTCGATGCCTGCCCCTTGCATCGCACCGCGCAGCCCGAACAAGCCGATGCTGATGCCGGCACAACCGATGTGGATGGCGCGCAGTGTCGAATGGTCCATGGCGCGATCATCGCCGGGCTCAGCCCGGCCGACCGTCGATGCGAGGGCGCAGGAACCAGCCGCCATAGCGCAGCGCCCAGGCGACGGTCGCGGTGGTCCAGGCCAGCACCGCCAGCAGCGTGAACACCGTCTCACCCGCCGCCCACAGCGCCGCCACCACGCGCATCACCACCGCGGCCTGCAGCACCCAGTACATGGCCCACGCGGTGTTGTCCGCCGCCAGCGATCGCCCGCTGTGCCCGCTGCTCACGCGGGTGGCCATCGCCAGCAGCGTGGCGCCGAGGTAGCCCATGGTCAGCGCGTGCATCGGGGCGAGCCCCAGCGACACTTCGCTCTCGGTCCACGCCATCAGCGCATGCGACACGGACGACAGCGCATAGACCAGACCGAGCCACAGGAAGCCGGCGTGCAGCATCGCCAGCATCCGGATCTTCAGGCTCTGCACCACGCCCCAGCGCAGCGCCAGCCACAGCAGCAGCAAGGCCACCGGCATTTCGATTGCAGCCTGGACGCCGCGCAGCCAGGCAGGCAGCGGCCCCCAGCCGAGCGCGGCCACCGCCGCCAGCGCTTCCAGCCAGAGCGCCGCCACCATGACCCACAGCAGCCACATGGGACGCCACGCATCGAGCGCTGGCAGCGCGCTGGCGCTGAAGAACGGGATCATGCGGTGCGACACGACCACGAACACCGTCGCGACGAAGCACCACAGCGCGACCTGCGTGGTCGCGCGCAGCAGCGTGACATCGGCGACGGCCAGCGCGCCGACAGCCACCCACATCGTCAGCGCTCCGATCCCGCAGGCCACGGCAACGAAGCGGGCATGCGTCTTTTCGGGCGCCCGGCTCGCACGCAATATCGCGACGAAACGTCCGCACAACCGGCTCCAGCCGCCGGCCACCAGCGCCAGTCCGGCCGCAGCCAGCAGAGCACTCAGGTGCAGGCCCGGCAACACCACGCACCAGCCCGTCAACATCAGCAGAACCGGCCGCAACAGCATGCGCGCGTCCACTGCGGGACGATCGAGCCACTTCGGCCCGGCGGTGAACAGGAAGCCGGCGATGAACAGTGGCGTGAAGCCCAGCGCCATCAGCAGCGCATGCGCTGCAGGAGGCGGCACGGCCCACGCCGGCGAGAGGCCCACGGCGCGCGACAGCAGCACCGCACTCCACCACAACGCGGAAGCCGCCAGCATGCACGCGGCGGCGAAGAAGCCGAGCCGGTGCGGCGCCGCCAGCAGCCAGCGCAGATGCCAGCCTCGCTTCGAGGCAACCTGATCGCCGTTCGGCGACGCAAGCCTGGCGACACGGACGGGGATGGGCTTCATGCCTGCACGAAGGCCTGCGGCTGACCGTGCAGGCTGTCGACCGGCGTCAGCAGACGCAGGATCAGTTCGCGAACACCGACGATTCGATCGCCGAACGGCAAGGCACCGACTCCGCGGAAGAACAGCCCCTTCTTCTCGTCGCCGCGCAGCGCCGCGGCGAGTTGGGTGTCGATGCAGAACTGGCCCCACCCCGGGCGGCCGTCGCGCAGGCCGCACTGGATCAGGCAATCGAAGGCCAGCGTGCAGCGAGGCTTGACATGCGCCACGGCCTGCAGCTTCGCTTCGACCGAGAGGTAGTCGTTCAACCATGGCGTCGCGATCGCGCGGGCCGGCAGCCCGGCACCGCTCAGGAACTCCACCAGATCGTCGTCGCTGGCGTGCGCCAGCACCCGCTTGTAGGCGTCGGATGCGTCGCACTCGTGGGTGACCGCGAACGGCGTTCCCAGCTGCACGGCCGCGGCACCCAGGGCCTGGACGCGCGCGATGTCCTCGAAGCAGCGGATGCCACCGGCGGCGATCAGCGGGATGTCCTGCTCGATGCCAGCGGTGCGCAGGAACTCGATGACCTGCGGAATCACGACCTCGAATTCGAAGCGCGGGTCGCGGAGCTCGTCGAGCCTCGCCGCACCGAGGTGCCCGCCGGCCAGGCGCGGATTCTCGATCACGATCGCGTCGGGCAGGCGGTTCTTTCGCATCCACTTGCGCACGAGCAGCTGCACCCCCCGCGCATCGGACAGGATGGGCACCAGCAGCGCCTTCGGATGGTCCTGCGCCATTTCGGGCAGATCGAGCGGCAGACCCGCACCGACGACCACGGCGTCGATGCCGCTCTCGAGCGCGCGGATCACGGACGGGCCGTATTCGCTGACGGCGCGCATCACGTTGATCGCGAGCAGGCCACGCCCTCCAGCGAGCGCCTGCGCCGCCCGAATCTCGCGCTCCAGCGCTTCCAGATTCGCTGCGTTGATGGCTTGCTTGGCGGCCTGCGTTGCCTCCTTGCCAGGTGCCAGACCCCGCGTGCGTTCCATCAGGTCGGGATGGAGCCGACGCAGATCGACCGACGAGATCGTCCCGACGCCGCCCAGCGCAGCGACGCTGCCGGCCAGTCGATGGGCCGATACGCCGACACCCATGCCACCTTGCACGATCGGCAACAGGTCGCGATGGGCCAGGCGCAATGGCACCAGGCCGTGGGATTCGACCCGCATCATCAGGTCACCGGGCGCATCGAGAGCAGGTTGGAGTGGGGTCATGGAATGGGGGTTCGGGCCATGGAGCAGCGACGGGCTTTCAGACCGGTCCGAGCGGCGCCCGCTCGGCATCAAGCTCGTTGAAGACCCGACTGCCGTCGTCGACCGGAGCCGAATCGAAAGGGCCGGTGCCGCTGTGGATGGCGGTGGACGCCGGCACGAAGCCGCCACTGCGGACGTCGAACACATGGACTTCGCCGTCCTCGATCACGCAATGCCAGCCATGCAGCGTCAGCTGGCCGGCTTCAACGCGCTCGCGCACCATCGGGTAGCCCATCAGGCGCTCGAGCTGCAGCACCACCGATCGCTGCTCGGTGCGCCGCAACGCCTCGGGCGTCACCTGCACCGGCAGCGCCGCTTCGCGCCCGAGTTCCAGCCAGGCAGCCAGGTTGGTGGCCTGCGGGGTGGCTTCCTCGTACAGCGCGCGGATGCCGCCGCAATGACTGTGGCCGCAGACGACGATGCGTGCGACGTTCAGCTTGAGCACCGCGAACTCGATCGCTGCCGCCGTGCCGTGGTAGCCAGCGGAACCATCGTGGGGGGGCACGAAGGCGCCGACGTTGCGAACCATGAAGACTTCGCCCGGCCCGGTCCCGGTCAGCAGGTACGGCACGAGACGCGAGTCCGAACATCCGATGAACAGGATGGACGGATGCTGCCCGTCCTCCATCAGCGACTGGAACCGCCCTTGTTCAGCGGGAAAGTAGTCGTCGTGAAACTGGCGCAGCCGCTGCAGGAGCTCGTCGGGCATCGTTCGGGCGTCCGTGGGGACTACTGAACCAGCGGCGTGTCGGCCGCGTCGAGCTCCACGCCTTCGACTGCGGCCTGGCCTGCCAGCAGCTGCAGGCACTGGCGCAGCGCCGTCACCCAGGCCTGCTGGCGCAACGCCATCTCGACCGCACCGCGCACCGCCTCGAACGTCTGCGGAACGCCGCCCTCGCGCTCCAGTACTTCCACCACGTGCAGGCCGAAACGGCTGTGCACCAGCCGCGGCAGCACCCCGACCTCGACGTGCCCGAACAGCTCGCGCGCGAATTCGGGCGCGCAATCCGGCGGGTTGAGCCAACCGAGGTCACCGCCGACCTCACCGCTCGGGCAGTTGGACAGCTCGCGGGCCGAACGGCTGAAGCCATCACCGGCACTGCCGTCATGGCAGCGCACGTCGAGCAGGCAGGTCTCGGCGCGATTGCGCAGCTTCACCACATCCATGCCCGGCGTCACCGCGAACAGGATGTGGCGCACCCGCACCCGCTCGCCAGTGCGATAGCGCGCAGGATGCGCCGCGAAGTGGCGGCGGCAGGCTTCATCGGATGGCTCGGGCAATGTCAGTTCGCGCTCGAGCCACGCATCGATCGCCTGCGAGGCTTCGTCACTGATGACGCCGTCGACGGTCGCCGCATCGCCGGCATCGAGCAGGCCGTCGCGGATGGCCGCCTGGCGCAGCAGTTCGGTGCAGGCGCGCTGGCGCAGGTCTTCGGCGCTGAGGGCCTGGCATTGCGGGTTCAAGGCCACACCGTTGACGCGTGGCACCGGTGGGTCGAGCGCGTCCGGCACGGAGAAGTCGATGGTTTCGCTCAACATGGCGCGCCTTTCGTCAGACACCGGCGCCGGGCTGGCGCGGCTGGTTGTGGCCGGCCGGCACATTCAGGCGCCGGCTGCGCACGATCTGATGCGGACGGAACAGGAAGCCGACGGTGGCGAAGCCGCTCCAGACATGCACCAGGCGGCTGAACGGGAACAGCAGGAAGATCGTCATGCCGAGGATCAGATGCAGCATGTACGGCCAGTCGAGCGCCAGCAGGCCATCGGCGTTCGGCCGGAAGGTGACGATGTGCTGAGCCCAGTCGCCCAGGATCAGCATCGCGCTCGCATCGGTGTGATGGAACGAGAACGGCAACGTGATCAGCCCGATCACCAGCTGAACCCACAGGATCATCAGGATCGCGATGTCGGTGCGGTGGCTGGTCAGGCGGATGCGCGGATCGAACAGCCGCCGGTACAGCAGCAGGCTCAGTCCGATGAAGCAAATGACGCCGGCCGCACCGCCCGAATAGATCGCCATGCGTTGCTTGTCAGGCGCGCTGATGAACGGCTCGTAGAGCCAGTGCGGCGTCAGCAGTCCGACGAAGTGCCCGAAGAACAGGAACAGGATGCCGATGTGGAACAGGTTGCTGCCCCAGCGCAGCGTGCCGGTGCGCAGCAGCTGCGAGGAGTCGCTCTTCCACGTGTACTGGTCGCGGTCGAAGCGCGCCAGGCTGCCCATCAGGAACACCGCCAGGCAGATGTACGGGTAGACGTTGAAGAAGAAGTTGTGCAGGTAGGACAGGACGGGGTTCATGTGGCCGCTCCTTCTCTGGAATCGATGCGTGCGCCCGGGCGCATCACGTGGATGGGTTGGGGCTGGCCCGGCCTGGCCTGGCCCTGCGTCGAGCAGCCGCCGAACACCTCCGGCTCGGCCCAGCTCTCGTCGAGCGGAGGCTCGGCAGCGGGCGCGACCGGCTTGGCGGATTCACCCGACAGTTCGATCAACGCTCCCAGCACACTGGCATAGGCGCTGTCGCGCTGCTGCAATGCGCCGAAGATCGCGTTGAAGATGTGGCTCATCTCGGCGAGAAAGGCCTTCGCCTCGCGAGCGGGTTGCGTGGAGACGAACTCGAGCACCGCCGGCAGGTAGTCGGGCAATTCGCCTTCGGCGAGGACGAGACCGGCCGTCTCGTAGGTCTGGCCCAGATCGATCAGCGCCGGCCCGCGATCGCGCGAGTCGCCGTGCACGTGCTCGAACAGATGCAGCGAGGTGGATCGGCCGCGGTCGAACAGCTCGACATAGGCGGACTCGGCCTCGAGCGGTTCGCTGCGCCGCAACGAGTCCATCAGGCGATCGAGTTCGGCGCGTCGCGCTGGCGACACGACCTGCTCGTCGCGCAGCAGTTCGCTCATCTCGTTCAGGTGCGATCGCAGCTGCCCGTCGGGGTAGCCGAGCAAGGCCGCCAGCACGCGCAGGCTCCGGCTCATCGGCTGGGGGGTGGTGTTCAAGCCGAACATGGTCAGACCTCCGCCTTGATGGGAATGGTTCGCTTCTTCTCGCTGCCGAACAGGCTGGTCTCGCCGGCTCCTTCGGAGCAGCCGTTGCCGAAGCTGAAGCCGCAGCCGCCGCGCACGTTGAAGGTGTTCTCGGCGTACTCGCGGTGCGTCGTCGGGATCACGAAGCGGTCCTCGTAGTTGGCGATCGCCATCACGTGGTACATCTCCTCGACCTCGGCCTGAGTGATGCCGACCTGCTTGAGCACCGCCTGGTTGATGCGCCCGTCGACATGCTTCTCGCGCTGGTAGGCGCGCATCGCCAGCATGCGCTCCAGCGAGCGCACGACCGGCACGGTGTCGCCGGCGGTCAGCAGGTTGGCCAGGTACTTGACCGGGATGCGCAGCTGGTTGACGTCGGGGATCTCGCCGTTGGCCCCGACGTGGCCGGCGTTCGCCGCCGCGCTGATCGGCGACAGCGGCGGCACGTACCAGACCATCGGCAACGTGCGGTACTCGGGGTGCAGCGGCAGGGCGACCTTCCACTGCACCGCCATCTTGTAGACCGGGCTGTTGCGCGCCGCCTCCATCCA
>JBJXEJ010000170.1:0-2553 GCA_046154125.1 Rhizobacter sp.
CGAGCGCGGCACAACCACCAAATGCTCTGCACGAGCGAGTCGCACGCTGGTGGTCACCAACCGGGAGATCCGCGCGCTGAAGGATGAGCTCGTCGCCATGCTCCCGCTGTGGCCACGGGTCACTCAGCGCGTGACGGTGATGCAGGGCGGCAAGGACAACCTGGTGCCGCCGGAGAACGCCGACTTCGCCCAGAAGATGCTCACCCACGCCACGTCTGTGAACATCGTTCGCATCCCGGAGATGAACCACTTCCTCCCCTGGACGCGCTATGCGCAAGTCAAGGCGGTGATCCTCGAGCACCTGCAATAGCGTCGAAGGCGACGCCGAAGCGCCACTGCGGGGCGCCAGCGTCATGCCGCCTGGGCCTGGGACTACGCGCGTGCCGGCGCCGGTCCTATTGAAAACACGGCCACAGCCTCCACCAGCGCCGTCGCCTGCTGCTCGAGGGATTCGGCAGCGGCCGCGCACTCTTCGACCAGCGCGGCGTTTTGCCGCGTGCCGTGGATCCATCCTGGAGAGGGCTTGCTCGACCTCGCCCACGCCGGCACGTTGCTCGTCGCTGGCGGCACTGGTTTCCGTGACGATGTCGGTGACGCGTTGAACGGAGTTCACGACGTCGGTCATGGTCGAGCCCGCCTGGTCGACCAGTGCCGTCCCCTCGTCGACGCACTCGACGCTGGCGCTGATGAGCGACTTGATTTCGCGCGCCATCTGGCCGCTGCGCTGGGCCAGGCTGCGCACTTCGCTGGCCACGACCGCGAAACCTCGTCCTTGTTCGCTCGCACGCGCAGCCTCTACCGCTGCATTCAGCGCCAGGATGTTCGTCTGGAAGGCAATGCCGTCGATCAGGCCGATGATGTCGGAGATCTTCTTGCTGCTGTCGTTGATGCCCTTCATGGTCGTCACGACCTGGCCGACGACAACGGCCACCCTTGGCCGCCAGTCCCGACGCCGCACGGGCGAGCCGATTCGCCTGCAGGGCGCTGTCAGCATTGCGCGCCACGGCGGCAGTCAGTTCCTGCATGGAGGCCGCGGTCTCCTGAAGTGCGCTCGCCTAGACCGTGCCTGGCAGGCATGGCGGCGTGCAGGCTCACTTGGCGGCCATCAAAGCCCTGGCTTCCTCCTCGCTGATGCCTTTCATCTGCTTGCAGGTGCCGGCGGCGAAACACCTTTCCTTGGCCTTGACCTGCGCGGCGGACGGGCCGGTCAGTCCGAGCGCCACGGCACACGCCAGGGCTGACGTGAGGACAGTTCAGGCATTCATAAGAACCTCGTTGGCAGGAATGACGGTGGGCCGGCGGTGATGCCGGCGTTGGGCGGCGGACAACGGACTTGTCGCACCGGCATCCTCAAGTTTGCGTCGGGCAAGACGCGCCCCGGAGCGCCATCAGAACGATCCACTCGCCCCAGGGGGCGCTGGGTCCTCGCCACGGTGTCGGCACAACCGGCCTGGCGCGGGACCGGGACGCGGAGACCGCGGCGCGATGCCCGCTACAGCAACGATTCGGGGACGATCGGCGACAGGATCCGGAGTTTCAGCCGCAGCCAGAACGACGAATCGGGCTCTTCGTCCACCACGGTCTCCTGACCGTCGACAAGAAACACCCATTCAAGCTGCTTGGTGATCGCTGAGCGCCGCACACGGTAGGCGTTTTGCAGGCGGTCGATGTCAATGACCTGGATCAGCTCGCGAGCCAGCTCGGGGCTGTTGATGACGGCACCCAGTTCGGTATTGATGGTGGACGAACGCGGGTCGAGATTCATCGAACCGACGAAGATCTTCTTGCGGTCGACCACCGCCAGCTTGGCGTGCAGCCGCGACAGCGACGCGCCGAACAGATTCACGCGCTTGTTTCGTTTGACCAGCGTAGGGCTGATTTCGTAGATATCCACGCCAAGATCCAGCATCGGCTCGCGATAGTCGTAATAGCCCAGGTGCACCACGGGTTCGTCGGTCGCACCCAATGAGTTGGTCAGCATCACGACGTTGACGTCGCGTCCGCGCACTTCACGGATCAGGGCCATGCCTTCCTCGCCCGGCACGAGGTAGGGTGACGACACGACGATCTCGGTTCGGGCCTTACGCAGTGCCTCGAACACGTTGTAGGTGACGCTGGATTCCATCACGTTCCCGCCCGCCTCGCCGTCGAAAGGCTTGTCGGGATGGTCGGCAAAGACGTAGGCGTCAGCCCAGATCAGGGCCAGCCGGCCACGGTCCAGGTCGTCAGCGATCGGGCCATAGTCGAGGATGTCCTTGGCCGGCAGTGGTCCTGGCGGGGGCGTGTTGTCCGGCCCGGTCCACACTTCGAATTTCTGGCGCAGCACCTCGCTGCTGAGCGCGCTGCGCGTGACGGCCTCGATGGGGTAGACCGCGTCGGCGTTCCAGTAGCGATCGAACAACGCCTGCGCTGGCGCGACGATGAATCCGACGGTGAAGGTGTCGAAGTCGATGAAATTCTCTCCCTTGCTGCGCAGGAAGTATTCGTTTGCGACATTGCGACCGCCGATCACCGCCATGGCACCGTCGGCGACGAACAGTTTGTTGTGCATGC
>JBJXEJ010000171.1:0-2906 GCA_046154125.1 Rhizobacter sp.
GATTCCAGCTTTGGTGCTTGCAAGCATGAGACGGGACGGGGTCGTCCACCAGTGGCTTGCTTCGGTATCGGCAGCTCAGGGGCGGACCTGAGCGACGATCGTGCCGTGTCTGCGGTGACCGCCGGGCCGTGTGAGCCGGTCAGTGGGCCAGCGTCAGGCTGTCGATCACGTTACGCACGCCCGGCATGCCCCAGGCCGAGTTGGCGGCCATGTTTCTTTCGTCCCAGCTGTCCACCGTGCCCGTCAGCGTTACCTCGCTGCCAAGCACGGCGACGGAGATCTTCCGCGCGTCTGCGATCGAAATCCGCCTCAGCGCCGCTTCAATTTCAGACTTGACGACGGCGGCCTTGGCCGACAGCGCCGGCTTGATGGCGATCTGGTTGCTCACGCCGATGACGCCCGACAGGTAGCGCACGCTGTCGGCTGCGTCCTGCCGCTGGTACTGCCACTCCACCTCGCCCGACAGGGTCAGCCAGCCGCCTTCGACCAGCACCTTGATGGCGTCGGCCGGCGGAGAGCTCGTCCAGCCCAGGATGTTCTTGGCCGACGCGGCGATGTCGGCATCGGTGCGCTCGCCGAAGGCCGAGAGCTTGACCTTCATCTCGACGGCCAGCGCCTTGACGCCATTGACGCGTTGGGCAGCACGCTCGGCATTGAGCTTTTCGGTGTAGCTGCTGACCTCGCCGGCCAGCGTCACGACGCCGTTCTTCACCTCGACGCCGATCTGTGCGGCATGCACGGAGGGCTCCCAGGTCAGCTCGTCCAGAACGTCTTGCTGCAGTTGCATATCGGTCTTCATGGGGGCACGGTTCAGTGAGGAAAGGTTGAGCCTGTGCCGTCCCATCTGCCTTGTCTGTACGACAGCCAACGCGTGTCGAAAGCCTCAGTTCCTCAGTGTTCGCTGCCGCACTGTTCACCGGGTTGCTCGTGCGTACGCTGTGATGTTCGGCCCCGCCAATTCAGCGCGGCCCCATTCATTTCCAACTGGAGCGCACGATGAACCCAAAGACCACCCAGAAAACTCCCCACACGCCGCCGGTGTCCGTGCCGAGGCTTCCAGTTCCGCAGACGCCACCAGCCGAACCCCTTGAAGTGCTGGGTCGGCACAAGAACACCGGTCAAAAGGATCACAAGGGCGCGCGATGAGCTACCAGGGCGAACGTGCCCGCCCGATGGCGAGCGAGAACGGGCGAGTGTTCAAAGTCTCCAAGCTCCGTCTCGCACCGGACGGTCATGTGAGCGATGTGCTCTGGGGTGAAGTGGACGCCGGATCCGATCACAGCGTAGGCGCCCTCGTCACGGCGACTGCCACCGAGGTGGTGAATGCCATCCACGATGGCGCGCAGGTCGTGGCAGTGTTCCCGCCCATGCGCCGACTGCCAGATCGCACCTTTGTCGTTGTCGAGCATCGGGACGGCAGGGAGTGCCTCTCCTTCGATGGAGCTTCGTCACCGGGACGTGATCTGAGTGACATCGATCGCCTCGTTGACTGAAGCACCTGTGAACACCCTGACCAAGCTGGCCCTCGGGCTCATCGGGCAACTGAAACCCTTGCCGCCCAGCGGATGCGCGACGCCTTTGCATGCTTTGCGCCTTGTCGTGGCCAACGACGCGCGGCGAGTCACGCGGAACCAGGACTTCGTCGACACCGCGCCGCTGGACCTTGTCTTCGTGGCTGACCAGGCGCGCATGAAACTGGTGCCGGCGACCCAGCGTACGGCCTACGCCCATGCCTCGGTCGGAGCAATGGCGCAGAACGTCTACCTGTATTGCGCTTCGGAAGGACTGGCCACGGTGATCCGTGCCTGGTTCGATCGCGACGCCTTGGCGCGGGCGATGGGACTTCAGGCGGAGCATCAATTGCTGCTCGCGCAGACGGTTGGCGCGATCAAGATGCTCCATGCCGTCCGGACGGCCGAGTGAGCATGCTGCGCGGCCTGACGAGAAGGGCGGTCTGCATGGGAGGTGTTGGCTTGACGCTCGGCGGCCTTGTCGCAGCGGCCAACCCGTCTGCTGCCGCCGATGAAGCGCTATGGGCCTGGAGCGAACGGTTCGATCGAGAGGTCGACCATCGGCTGGAGGTCCCGCCGGCAGACCAGCAGCGCTACATGCTGCTGCTGCAACAGGCCTTGACCCAGGACGGGCTCGCTGATCTTGCCGGGCAGTGCTTCGTCCTGGTCGATCGCAGCCCGCAGGTTCAGGCAGCAATGGCGCTGGTGCGAACACAGGCGGGCGGCTGGCACTGGCTCGGAGCCACGGCGGTGTCCACCGGCAAGACTGGCACCTTCGAACACTTTCTGACGCCTGTGGGCGTGTTCGCCCACACGCTCGACAACCCCGACTTTCGTGCTCTGGGCACACTCAACAAGAACCACATCCGGGGATATGGCGTGCGCGGTCGGCGCGTGTTCGATTTCGGCTGGCAGCTCGCCGAGCGTGGCTGGGGCGGTGGGGGCATGAGCAATATGCGGCTGCAGATGCATGCCACCGATCCGCATGTGCTCGAGTCCCGGCTGGGACGCGTCGCTTCGGAAGGCTGCATCCGCATCCCGGCCACGCTCAATGTCTTTCTCGACGTGTATGGGGTACTCGACGCCGAGTACGAAGCCGCGGTGTCCCGCGGTGAAAAGCTCTGGATACTGAAGGCCCACCGTCAGACCCTCCCGTGGCCGGGGCGCACGATGGTGATCGTTGACTCGCAGACAGCCGGGCGACCCGCTTGGTCGCCGCTTCCTGGCACGCAACCCAGGCCGACGCCATGATGCAAGGTGATGCGATGACAACCCTTTGCAGGCGGCAGTTCATGGCGGCTGCGCCAGCGGTGCTGCTCGGCACGACGATGCTGCCCGCGTGTTCGCAAGTCCCCGACCCCGAGAGCTACGAGTCTGTCGCCGTGCGGATACGAA
>JBJXEJ010000172.1:0-42173 GCA_046154125.1 Rhizobacter sp.
CGGCCAGCCGATTCAGCTGCTCGATGCATCGCATGGTGTCGAAGGTCCCCGACGGCTCGCGGTGATCGACGAGGCCGCCTGCATCGGTTGCACGCTGTGCCTGCCGGCTTGCCCGGTCGATTGCATCGTCGGCGGGCCGAAGGCGATGCACACCGTGATGTCCACGCTATGCACCGGCTGCGAGCTGTGCGTGCCGGCCTGTCCGGTCGATTGCATTTCGCTGGTCGATGTGACCGGTGGGCTGACCGGCTGGGCCGCGTGGAGCCCGCCCCAGGCCGACAAGGCCCAAGCGCGCTACGGTTTCCACCAGTTCCGGCTGCAGCGCGACCGCGACGAACGCAACGCGCGGCTCGAAGCATACCGACCGTGAATCCCGAGAATCCGCCATTGCGTGTGCTGTCCGTCATCCCGCCGATGACACAGCTCAACACGCCCTACCCGTCCACCGCCTACCTGACCGGTTTTCTGCGATCTCGCGGCTTCAATGCAGTTCAGGAAGATCTCGCGCTGGCCCTGGTTCTGAACCTGTTTTCCATCGATGGACTGCAGGCGTTGCGCACCGAGATCGATGCCCTGGAAACCGCGCGGCGCACGCCGCGTGTCGCCGCCTTCGTGGACGCGTTTCAACGCTATCGCTCGACGATCTCACCAACTCTCGCTTTCCTGCAAGGCCACGACTCCACCCTTGGCCACCGCATCTGCAGCCGAGCCTTCCTGCCCGAAGGCCCGCGCTTCGAGTCGCTCGATGTCTACATCGACGACGACGGCGGTGACCCGCTGGCCTGGGCTTTTGGTGCCCTTGGTGTTCAGGACCGTGCGCGGCATCTGGCGACGCTTTACCTGAACGACATCGCCGATGTGCTGCGCGATGCCATCGACCCGCGTTTCGAGTTCGTGCGCTATGCCGAATCCCTGGCGCAGAGCCAGCCGACCTTCGACCCGCTGGCCACGGCTCTTTCCGCCCCATTGAACTTGATCGACCGCACGCTGGTCGACCTGACCCAGGCAGCATTGACACGCCATGCGCCGCGTGTGGTGCTGGTTTCGGTGCCCTTCCCCGGGGCTGTCTACGCCGCGTTTCGCATCGCGCAGACAGTAAAGGCGCACGACCCGACGATCGTCACGGTGCTGGGCGGTGGCTACGTCAACACCGAACTGCGCGAGTTGAAGGAGCCTCGTGTATTCGACTACTTCGACCACATCACGCTCGACGCCGGCGAACGCCCGTTGCTGGCACTCCTTGAACACCTGCAAGGCAAGCGATCTGCACAGCGACTGGTGCGAACCTACCGCCGCGACCCCGGCGGCGCCGTGCAGTACGTCAACTGGATCGAAGCGGACATCGCCTTTGCCGAGGTCGGCACACCGACCTGGGACGGCTTGCCGCTGGACCGATACCTGTCGCTGCTGGACATGCTGAACCCGATGCACCGGCTGTGGTCCGACGGGCGCTGGAACAAGCTCACCGTGGCGCATGGCTGCTACTGGAAGAAGTGCAGCTTCTGCGACGTGAGCCTCGACTACATCTCGCGCTACGAAGGCGCGTCGGCCTCGACGTTGGTCGACCGCATCGAGAGCATCGTCGCGGAAACCGGACAGACCGGCTTCCACTTCGTCGACGAGGCCGCGCCACCGAAGGCGCTGAAGACGTTGTCCGCCGAACTCATGCGCCGGCAGCTCGCGATCTCGTGGTGGGGCAACATCCGGTTCGAAAAATCGTTCACCCCCGATCTGTGCCGGCAACTGGCCGACAGCGGCTGCATCGCGATCTCCGGCGGTCTCGAGGTGGCCTCGGACCGGCTGCTGAACCTGATGAAGAAAGGCGTCTCGGTCGAGCAGGTGGCTCGGGTCACCAAGGCTTTCTCCGATGCGGGGGTGCTGGTCCATGCGTACCTGATGTACGGCTTTCCGACCCAGACCGTGCAGGACACCGTCGACGCACTTGAGTACGTGCGGCAGTTGTTCGAGCAGGGCTGCATCCAGTCGGGCTTCTTCCACCGCTTTGCGTGCACGGTGCATTCACCGGTCGGCCAGAAGCCGGAGGACTACGGAGTCACCCTTCAGCCCTTGCCGCAAATCACGTTCGCGACGAACGACGTCGGCTTCATCGACCCGACCGGCGTCGACCACGATGCACTCGGCGTCGCGCTGAAGAAGGCGCTCTACAACTACATGCACGGCATCGGCCTCGACGAGGATGTGCGCAGCTGGTTTGGTCCCCGCACGCCACGAACCCGCGTGCCGCGCGACCGGATCTCACGCGCGCTCGCGGCCACGACGGAATCCCCCTGATGAAGAAGTCCGACATCGCCCCGTTCTTCGCCGTGCTGAAGGCCGCCAACTCGCAGCCGCAGACCGAGCTCGAATTCACCAATGTGTTCGAACTTCTGGCCGCGGTACTGCTGTCTGCACAGGCAACCGACGTGGGCGTCAACAAGGCGACACGGCGACTGTTCGCGGTGGCCAACTCGCCGCAGAAGATCCTGGCCCTGGGCCTGTCCGCGCTGACCGAGCACATCCGCACGATCGGCCTGTTTCGCAACAAGGCGAAGAACCTGCACGAGACCTGCCGCCTGCTGGTCGAGCGTCATGGCGGCGAAGTGCCGCGCACCCGAGAGGCCTTGGAGGCACTGCCCGGCGTCGGCCGCAAGACCGCCAACGTGGTGCTGAACGTGGCCTTCGGCGAAGCGACGATGGCGGTCGACACGCACATCTTCCGCGTCGGCAACCGCACCGGCCTGGCGCCGGGCAAGAACCCGTTGCAGGTCGAGCTGAAGCTGCTGGAGCGGGTGCCGGCGGAATACCTTGTCGATGCACACCACTGGCTGATACTGCACGGCCGCTACGTGTGTACAGCGCGCAACCCGAAATGCGGTGAATGTGCGGTGTCGGCGTTCTGCGACTCTCGGCCAGCCTGAGCATCGGCCCCCCGCTTGCGGGATACGGTCGGTAACATTTCACACCCCTCGAAGGCCCGTGACCCGTCCGACCCGATTGCAGGACGCCGCGTCACTACCATTCGACGCGTGAAAATCCATTCCTCGCTCAACCGCTCAGCCAGAGCCCTGCTGATTGCGCTGCTGGTCGCCTCTGCGCTGCCTGGCATCGCAGCGCCTGACACCAAAGCTTCCCGCTACTACGAGGATGCGCTTGTCCGCTACAACAAGAAGGACATCCCCGGCGCAATCATTCAATTGAAGAATGCCTTGCAGGTGGACAAAGGCATGCTGCCGGTCCACGTGCTGCTGGGCAAGGCCCTGCTGGCCAACAGCGAGGTGATTGCGGCAGAAGTCGCTTTCAATGAGGCGCTTCGCCTGGGCGTGAACCGGGCCGAAGTGGTCGTGCCGCTCGCGCGCTCAGTGATGGCACAGGGCCGATTGCAGGAAATGCTCGACAAGCCAGTCTTCGCAACCGCAGGGCTTCCGGGCGCCATCCAGGTTCAACTGCTGCTGCTGCGCGCGTCGGCAACGGTCGACCTGGGTGGATCGAACAATGCAATGAAGGCGATCGAAGAAGCCCGTGCGCTTGATCCCGGCAGCCCCGACTCCTGGCTGGCAGAGGTGCCGATGCGCATTCGCGCGGGCCAGTTCCACGAGGCCCAGGTGGCGGTCGATCGTGCCCTGTTGCTGGCACCGGCATCAGCGGAAGCCTTCTACTTGCGCGGAACGGTAGCGCACGTACGGGCTGATTCGGCAGTGGCGATGTCCAGCTACTCGAAGGCCCTGCAGCTGCAGCCATCGCACACCGAGGCACTGGTATCCAGGGCGGGGCTGCTGATGGATCAACAGCGAGTGTCCGAGGCCGCCTCCGACGTGGTCGAATTGTTGCGGACGTCACCGGGAGACCCTCGTGGCCACTACCTGGATTCACTGATCTCGGAACGCCGGGGCAAGCCGGCGGACGCGAAGGCAGCACTGAACAAGATCACCGCATTGCTGGATCCGCTGCCGATCGATTCGTTGCGCTATCGACCACAGGCTCTGATGCTCGGCGGCCTGGCGCACTACGGATTGAACGAGCGGGAGAAAGCCAAGCCGTACCTGGAGGCCGCACAACGAGCGCAGCCCGGCAGTGGTGTCTCGAAGCTGCTGGCCCAGATCTATCTGTCAGACAAGAACATCGATCGTGCGATCGCCTCGCTGGACGCGTACCTGAAGCTGCAGCCCAACGACTCCCAAGCCCTGTTGCTGCTTGCGTCATCGCACATGGCACAGGGTCGACACGCTCGAGCCACACAGCTGATGCAGGACGCGATGAGAGTTCAGGATCGCCCGGATTTCCAGACCATGCTCGGGATGAGCTTGGTAGGCAGTGGAAAGTACGGCGACGCATTGGCCGCACTGGAGACGTCCTTCCGGAAAGACCCGAATCAGTTCCAGGCAGGCGTGGCACTCGCCACCTTGTACCTCCAGGGGGGGCAGGCCGCTCGCTCCGTGCAGGTCGCGGAGAGTCTGGCCAAGCAACGCCCGGGAAGCCCGGGCGTCCAGAATCTGCTTGGCATGGCGCGCGCCGGCAACGGCGACCGCACAGGCGCCAAGGCGGCATTCGAGGCCGCGTTGAGACTCGACGCCTCTTTTGCTGAACCGCTGGTGAACCTGGCCAGGATGGAAGTCGACGCCAAGGCCTACGACGCGGCTTCGGCACGATTGAATGATCTGTTGGCTCGGGATGCGAAGAATCTCGACGCACTGGGTGAAATGGCTCGTCTCGCCGAGAAACGCGGTCAGGTCAATGAAGCCCAGCGCTGGCTCGAGAAAGCGGTCGATTTCAGCAGTCCGAGCAACCTCCAGCCGGGCCTGGCGCTCGTCGAGTTCCACTTGAGAAACAGCAATCCGGGAGCCGCACAGCAAGCGGCCAAGGCGCTGGCGGCAAAGGCACCCGAGGCGTTGCCGGTGTTGCTGGCTTCGGCGCGAACCAGCCTCGCCAGCGGCGACGCCATGAGCGCGCGGACCAGCCTGAGCCGGGCGGCCACCCAGGCCAGCCGCAATCCACCGATGCTCCTGCAGATCGCCCTCCTGCAGTCGTCTGCTGGGCACCTGCCTGGAGCGGCGTACACCTTGGATAAGGCGTTGATAGAACGTCCGGATTTCCTGCCTGCTCAGGCGCTGCTGGCCGAGATCGAGATGCGCCAGGCTCAGTGGGACAAGGCCGAGCAGCATGTGCGTCAGATCATCGCCAGCCACCCCAAGGCGGGGATCGGCTACGGACTGCGGGGGGACCTGGCTGCTGCGCGCGGCCAACGAGGGGCGGCGGTCGACGCCTATCGCCAAGCCCATCAGATCGAACAGTCGTCGGCCAGCCTGATGCGACTCTACAGAGCCATCGCACCCAACGACGGTCCTGCTGCGGTACAGCTTGCTGACCAATGGCTCAAATCGCATCCGCAGGATGCAGTGGTTCGGCGCGCCGTGGCCGATGGTCATGCCCGAATCGGTAATCTGGCCACCGCGCGTACAGCCTACGAGGCGCTGTTGAAGATCACTCCGGATGATGCGGAGGTACTCAACAATCTGGCCAATGTGCTGCTGCTTTCCAAGGATCCCGGTGCGCTCAAGGTCGCCGAGGAGGCCTTGTCACGCGATCCAAAAGCACCGCACATCCTCGGCACCGTGGGATGGGCGTCCTACAAGGCAGGGCAAAACGACCGAGCGCTGCAGTACCTGCGCGACGCTCGCCTGCGCGATCCCTCGAACCGCGATACGCGATATTTCCTAGGCGCGGTCCTCGCCGGCACTGGACGCGTGGTCGAAGCTCGCGAAGAACTGGAAGCCGCGCTGACCGGAGATCGCGATTTCGCCAATGCCAAGGATGCGCAACAGCTCTTGCGCACCCTTAAGTGAGGGGTGCGCTCTAGCGAGCCAGTTCCTTACACTCCGTTTCATAAGCATTTGTCACCGCAATCAGATTAATCGAAGGGCAGAAACACCATGAAAAGTCTTCGCACAGCGCTTGTCTCGGTAACAGCCCTTGCCGCAGGGCTTGTCATGTCAGGCAGCGCACTTGCTCAGTCGACATGGAACATCTACAGCGCCAGTGGTGGCTGCACCCAAAACGCGACCAATTCAGGCACTTTCAACAACTCCTGGGGTTGTTCCGGTACCGGCAGCGCGGGAACGGCAGTAACTGCTTCTGCCTGGTCTTCAGACCGGGGCGCTGGTGCCAACGCCCTTTCCGGTACCGGGTTCGCAAGTTCGTACATGTCGGCGCAGGGCAACTCCGGTTTTGGCGCTGCCAGCCGGACCGAAGGCATCGGCGTCTCAAGCCCGGACCACTCCTTCGATTCGTACAACCCCGGCACCATGGATGCCCTGTTGCTCGATTTCGGTGCGACCAGCGTGATTCTCGACAAGATCGGGATCGGTTGGACCAATGGCGATGCCGACATCACCGTCATGCGCTGGACCGGGCCTGCGGCACCCACCCGCACCGCTGGCGCTTCGACGCTTGTGGGTGATGGCGAACAGAATCTCACCTCGAACCTGTACAACCCTGCAACCCCCGGCATCGCAGGGTGGCAATTGGTCGGAAGCTACGCAGACTTGGCGGCCGACAGCAGCGCTCCATTCGGCGGATTTGCACGTTCCACCGGTGCCACCCAGGCTTCGAGTTGGTGGCTGATCAGCACATTCAACACAGCGTTGAACGGAAACTCGAACAGTTGCCTGTCGGCGACTGGAACGGCCACCACCTGCGATGCGGGCCAAGACAGCTTCAAGTTGAACTACATCGCGACCAAGAACCCCACTCCCCCGTCTGGCGGCAAGGTTCCGGAACCCGGGTCTCTGGCGCTGGCTGGGATCGCGCTGGCGAGTGTCTTTGGGATGCGCAGGCGTTCGGCCCAACAAGCCTAAGCAGACAAATCGGCACCGAAAGTCCCGGCGTGTACGCCGGGACTTTTTTGTTTTGGCAACCAAAACCGACCGGCTCAAAGCTGACGGTTGGTGTTCGCCGCGTTGTGTCTCGCGGCACCTATGGTCATGAGGCTGGGCGTCAGATGCCGGCTTTGGTGCATTGCTCCCGATGCATGCGCAAACGCGAGGTAACAGCGTTGCAAGGCAGGGAGGTATAAAGGCTCACAGCTGCCAGCGCCCTGCACCTTCTTCCCTGTATGTTGACTTCACCATGGACACTCGATCGCAGCCGACTGGAACACGTCGCCTGCCCCCTGTGTGACGGTCTGGAATTCGAGCCGCTGGCCACGACCGACCGATACGACATGGGCATCGTCACCGTCGGTTGCCTGAGCTGCGGCCTGGTGATGACCAATCCGCAGCCGACAGGCGAAGCACTCGACGATTTCTATGCGCATCACTACCGGCGTTATTACCGGCAGAGCATCGCGCCCACGTTGAGCGACATCCGCGCCCTGCGCATCGATGTGCGCACGCTGGCCGCTGTGGATTTTCTGGTGTCCCGAGGCGTGTTGCGGCCAGGCATGGCGGTGCTGGATATCGGTGCCTCCGAAGGCTCGATGCTGCATGCGGTCGGGAATCGACTGCCCACCACGCGACGCTACGCCGTAGAACCGCATACCGGACTGGGTGCGTTCACCGCTCGACATGCGGGCTGTGAGGTTCACCCGAGCCTGCACGATTTTCGGGAGTCGCACCGGAACCCGATCGATCTGGTGGTCATGAATCACGTGCTCGAGCACATCAAGAATCCGGTCCAGTTCCTGTCGTCGCTGAAGCC
The DNA here is from genome assembly GCA_046154125.1 of Rhizobacter sp. Lineage (GTDB taxonomy): Bacteria > Pseudomonadota > Gammaproteobacteria > Burkholderiales > Burkholderiaceae_C > PBB1. The sequence goes on from JBJXEJ010000172.1 coordinate 7,693, forward strand.
GTTGCTGGCACCGAATGCACGGGTATACATCGACGTTCCCGATCTGCGCGAGTACCACAAGCTCAGTGCCTTGCACATCGCGCACCTGTATCACTTCGGTCCGGACACGCTTGCAGACACGGCAGCCCGTGCCGGCTACACGGTCAACCTCATCGAGAAACACGCTCCGGTCAAGCATCCGCGCTCGCTGCGTTGCGTGTTGTCATCGACGCCGCCTGCCGTTGCCCTCGATCCAATCAACCAGCGCACGGGCTGGCAGGTGATCCGCAAGTGCGCGCAACACGCGTGGTATGCCCATGGCAAGCGCTGGTTGCGCAGCACCGCAGCACCACTCCTGGAGTTCGGCCGAAGTCAGCGCCGCGCGAGCTGACAACGGTCGGCATCGCACGAGGTCAGAACAGACTGGCCGCGATATTGATCGTGAATGCGAGGATGGCGGTATTGAATGCGAATGACAGTACCGACTGCAGGATCACCAGCTGCCGCATCCTCTGTGTCGACACGCTGACGTCGGCCGTTTGCGACGCTACCGCGATCGTGAACGCGAAGTACAGGAAGTCGCCGTAGTCGGGCTTGAAAGGCTCGTCCCCATGCGGAAAGTTCAAACCGCTGCCGTGCGCGGTTCGGTAGTACTGGCTGGCGTAGGTCAGCGCAAAGGTCACCGGAACCAGCAGCCAGGAACCGGCCACGGTGGCGAGTGCGAACAGCACATGAGGCAACGCATGCGGCGCACCCGGCGCCTTGGCCGCCATGAGTTCGGCAACGATGCCCACCAGACTGATCAACGCAGCCAGGATGACGATGACCAGCACCACGGCGGCAGCTTCGGCCTGCGCCACCGCGACTTGCCGCAGCCGGGCGTGATCGGCACGCGCCATCATCCAGCCGGCCAGCACCAGATAAAGCCACACCGACACATTCCAGCCAAGCAGGCTGCGCGTGATGAAGTTGTGTGCGCCCGGCAGCATCAGCGCCACGGCGATGCCAGCTGCCACGGCCACCATCAACCGCGGGCGCACCCGCAGGTGAGCGATCAGGCGTTTCATGGCCCCCCCTCGTAGGTGCTGCAGTCGCTTGGCCCAGGCTTGCGACTCAGATCAAATCGACGGCCGTGCGCCATCGGAGGTGGCCATGCGCTCGCGCTGGAGGGCACACCGCCGCCCTCCTGGAGGAGTCGCGCTGCATTGATCCAGCCAGCGTGACCGACAACACAGCGCATGGACGAACCATGCGCTTCGGCGATCCAGCTTGCGCAGCGGTCAAACAGCATCGACACGCTTTCGCCGCCGTGAGCCCTGTAGAGAGCGAAATCCGCACACCAGGCGGTGACCGCAGATGCGCCGATCTCGTCCCAAGTCAGTCCATCCCAGGCGCCGAAGTCGATCTCGACCAGCGCCGTATCGACCCGGTGACTCCAACCCCAGCGAGCCAGCCAGCGGCCGACGTCGGCACTGCGGCGCAATGGCGAAGTCCAGACCAGGGGCGGCAGCGCGTGCCTTCGCGCATGGCCGCGGATGACGTGCGCCAGACGCTTGGCCTTTCGTGGATCAACGCGGAGATCGGTGATTCCGATGCAGCGACCGTCGGCACCGATTGCCTTCGGGTGGCGCCAGACGTACAGCATGCGCAGCTCATCCGACACGCTGCCCCCCCCACGCCGCCGCCCACGACAACAGCACCAGCAGTTCGGTGACCTGCTGCGCCGCACCCAGCGTGTCGCCGGTCACGCCACCGAGGCGGCTCCGAAACCAGCGTCCACACCAGACTGCGCCGAGCGTGGCCAGCATCAGGCTGACGATCACCGGCGCAGTCCACAGTGACCGCCACAGCGCCAGCGCAATTGCGACAGGCAGCACCCAACCGCAGGCGACGAGCAGACCTTCGGTCGACAGACGCCGGGCCAGTGGCTTGGCCTTGGCGTGCTCGACATCACCGGCATATGGCAGGAATCGGATCAATGCGGTCGATGCCGCTCGCGACGCAGTGTGCCCCAGCAGCAAGGCCCCGCAGGCCCAGTCGACAGGCAAGGATGACAGTGTCGCGGCCTTCAGCAACAGCATGGTCACCAGGCCCATCGCACCATACGCACCGATGCGCGAATCCTTCATGATCTCCAGCGAGCGCTCACGAGTGACAGCGCCGCCCAGGCCGTCGCAGGTATCGGCCCAGCCGTCCTCGTGGAAGCCGCCGGTGGCCAGCATCGTCGCCGCCATGGACAACAGCACCGCGACCGGCAACGGCAAGACGCGGCTCGCCGCCCACAGCACCAGCGCACCGAACGCACCGACGAGCAGACCGATCGCCGGGAAGTGACGGGCACTCTGATGCAGCCAATCCGGCTCGAAACCGATCCAGCGCGGGACCGGTACGCGGGTGAAGAACTGCAGGGCTACAAAAAACAATCGCACCTCATGGACGCACCTCGACAGTACGCCGCACGGCGGTGGATCAGCGACGGGCGCCGTGAACCGCTCGGTCACCTCCGGTGGCTCGGCAGGGGTCATGCTGCAGCGCCTCCGACAGGCCGCTGTGACGTGCCGTCATCGCCCGTGGCGACACCGGCCGATTCGAAACTCGCCATCTCGCGCAGCAGACGCACGGCACTTTCCAGCAGCGGCCAAGCCAACGCAGCCCCCGACCCCTCACCGAGGCGCAGTCCCAGGTCGAGCAGCGGCTTGACGCCCAGGCCCTGCAACATCAGCGCGTGTCCGGCTTCATCGGATCGGTGCGCAAACACGCATCCCGGCACCACGGCGGGCAGCATTCGCTGCGCGACCAGAACCGCCGCCCCGGTGATGAATCCGTCGACAACGACAACACGGTGTTCTTCGACAGCCTGCAACACGGCTCCGACAAGCATCGCGATCTCGAAGCCCCCGAACGCCGACAGCGCCTGCAGCGGACCGACGGCACGAGGATGTCTTTCCAGAACGCCGCGCAGCACCTCCAGCTTGCGCAGCAGACCGGTGTCGTCCAGGCCGGTGCCCCGGCCGACGCAGCGTTCGATCGGCTCGCCCGAGAGCCGAGCCATCAGCAGCGCCGCGCTGGAGGTGTTGCCGATGCCCATCTCGCCCAGCAGCAGGGCGTTGCCGGGCAAACCGCTCACCACCTCACGACCGGTCCGGACAGCAAGCAAGCACTGCGCCTCCGACATCGCCGCTCCTTCGAAGGCATCGGCGGTGCCTGCGGCGACCTTGCGATCAAGCAATCCGGTTCGCGGAGCGAACTCGTGTCTCACGCCCGCATCGATCACGGTCAGTGCCAGTCCATGCTGGCGGGCGAGCACGTTGACCGCGGCGCCGCCAGACAGGAAGTTCTCGACCATCTGCCAGGTCACATCCGACGGATACGCAGAGACGCCTCGCGCCGCGAGCCCGTGATCGCCGGCGAAGACCGCCAGCTGGGGCTGCACGAGCACAGGCTGATCGCTGCGCAGGATCAGCCCGATCTGCAGCGCCAGCGATTCGATGCAACCCAGCGATCCCAGCGGCTTGGTCTTGCGGTCCAGGCGGTGCTGCAGGCGTGCGCGCAGCCCGGCGAGATCGGTATCGAAAAGGTCGGGGGGGAGATTCATGGGGGGCATCAATAAGCAGATCGACGCGATGTCGCGCCCGTTTCAAACACGCGGAACGGCGGTAAGCCGCCCGCCGACCCGCTCGACGGACAGCGCCCCGCCGAACACGGTGACCAGGCTTCCCTGCACTTCGGTCGATCGCGGCGACCCTTCGGCGCGCACCCGGCCCTCCTGAATCACCACCAGCCGATCGGCTTGCAGCGCGAGCGGCAGGTCGTGCAGCACGCTGACCACCGTCGTGCCCGCCTTCGCCAGACGCTTCAGCAGGCGGACCACAGCGACCTGGTGCGGCGGGTCGAGGTGGGTCGTGGGTTCGTCCAGCAGCAGCACCGGGGCGCCGACGGCGAGCGCACGTGCCAGCAGCACGCGCTGGCGTTCGCCGCCGGACAGGTCATGCAACCGCCGGCACTGCCAACCGGTGCACTCGGTGGTGGCCAGCGCAGCATCGACCGCAGCATCATCCCGCGGGCCTGGCACCGTGAACAGCCCGAGATGCGGCAGACGCCCGAGCTGCACCACATCGCGCACCGTCAGTTCGCCGCTGGCCTCGGCAGTCTCGTGCTGGGCCAGCCACGCGATCCGCTGGCCGCGCGTGCGGGCGCTGAAGCCTGAGAGCGGTCGACCGTCAAGCCACACTTGACCGGCCTGCGGTGCCAGCAGACCCGCCAACGCGCGCAGCAAGGTCGATTTGCCGCCCCCGTTCGGACCGACGATCGCGGTCCAGCCAGGATGCAGCGAAAGTGAGAGGCCACGCAGCACAGGCAGACCGCCCAGCGACACATGCAGACCATCGACTCGCAGAACGGCTGCCGGCGGCAGCGTCGTCGTGGCTGCCACGGCGGGTGGGCCTGCCACCACGCGGTTCACCCGAGCCTCCGCTGGCGCAGCAGCCACAACAGATAGCCTCCCCCCAGCACGGCGGTGACGACACCGACCGGCAGTTCCTGAGGTGCAATCAGGCTGCGCGCGAGCACATCGGCGGCCAGCAGCAAGGCGCCGCCAGCGGCCGCGCTGGCCACCAGTGTGTAGCCGTTCGGTGCCGGGGCGCAGCGGCGCACCAGATGCGGAGCCGCCAGGCCGACGAAGGCAACCAGACCGGCCTGCGATACCGCAAGCCCGGTGGCCAGCGCGAGCACCGCCACCAGCAGCAGCCGCCATCGCGACAGCGCCAGGCCCAGGCTGCGGGCGCTGTCTTCGCCGAGGGTCAGCGCGTCCAGTACGCGCGCCAGACGCCAGGCAATCGGCAGCGTCACGACAAGGCCGGCTGACAGCACGGCCACGCTGCTCCAGCCCAGAAAACCGGTGGTTCCGAGCATGAACGCCTGCTTGCCGCGCAGCGCCTCGGGTGCCGCAGTCGACACCATGTCGCCGAGCGCCGACAGCACGACACCGACCACCACGCCAGCCAGCAGCAACCGCGGCGTCTGCTGCGCTCCACGCGCCAGCGCCAGCGTCAGGCCGACACCGATGAACGCTCCGACGAAGGCTGCGCCGACCAGCCCCAGACGAGCGAGTCCATCGGCGGCCGCCCATCCGACAGCCACTCCACTGAGCGAGCCGCCCGCGAGCACCACCACCACGGCGAGGGACGCTCCCGCCGCTGAGCCGAGCAGGTACGGATCGGCCAGCGGATTGCGAAACAAACCCTGCGCGATCGCACCTGCCAGTCCCAGCAGCGCTCCGGTGAGCCAGGCGCCAAGCGTGCGTGGTGCCCGAATCTGACCGAGGATCAAACGGGCATCGGCATCGCCGAACGACGGCCATGACCACCCGTCGCTGCCAGCCGCCAAACCGGCTCCTGCCAGGGCGACTGAAATGACCAGCAGGCCGATCGTCAGCCCGCGGCGCCGCAGCGCACCCGGATCAAGACGAGCGCGGCTGGCAATGGCGGTCACAGACTGATCGGTCATCGTGACGAGACTACCAGCGTCGCCAGACAGTCGGCCAGCAGCAGCGCCGCTTCCCCCAGGCGCGGGCCGGGACGCACCAGAACGTCGTAGCGCAGCTTGTTGAAGCCGCAGACCCGACCCTCTCGCAAGGCATGGAGCTGCGACCAGCCGGGCCGCCGCGACATTTCGTCGAGGTTGCGCTGATCAGCCATCACGATGTCTGGCCGTGCGCGCACCACGAATTCAGGGTTGAGCTTCGGAAACGGGCCGTCCTCCGCGCGAACGATGTTGCCAAGCCCGAGGCGATGCAAGGTCTCGCCGATGAAGGAGGACTCACCGGCCGCATACGGTGTCGCGTCGACTTCGAAATAGACGCGCTGCCCACGCAGCACTGTCGGCACGCTGGCGACTGCACGGTCAACGTCGGTCTGGATACCGGCCCACACCCGTGCGGCAGCGGCCGGCGTTCCCAGCATGCGTGACAGCACGACCAGCGAGCGATGCACATCCGCGTGTGACTTCGACTCGAACACCATCACGCTGAGTCCGAGCGACTCCAGCCGCTCGATCACACGCGCAGAGGGCGCAGCCAGCACGATGTCCGGCCTCAGCGCGACGATGCGCTCGAGGTTCGCATCCTCGATGCCGCCGAGCTTGGGCAAAGCCTGCACCCGGGCAGGTGAATCGGAATAGCGATCGGTACCCACCAGGCGATCACAGCCACCGAGTGCGCAAACGCTTTCGGTCAGCGACGGCAGCAGGCTCACGATGCGCGTGGGCGGGCCCGCAAGGGTCTGCTCGCGACCCCGGTCGTCGATCAAGGTGATCGGCGTCGGCTCACCGGCGGTTCGAAGGCCTTGCGCCTGCAGCGGCTCGGCCGTCACGCACAGCCCGAGCCACAACAGCAGACCGCAGCCGCGGACGAGCCTGGAGCGACTGGTGCCGTTGCGGCGCCCGTTCACCTCAAAGGCCTCTTCACCGGCACCTGAATGCCCGCAACCATCAAGGTCACCCGGGCACATCGGGCAGCCACCGCCTGGTGCAGGCGGCCAAGGCGATCCACGAAGCCCCTCGCTTCGGGCGACAGCGGCGACACCCCGAGGCCGATCTCGTTGGAAACCAGCAGAAGCGGGCCAGAAGCGGCGCTGATCGCGTCGCACCAGGCTTCGGACGTCGCGTCCCATTCGATGTCGTCGAGGGGTTCGCCCTCCAGCGGCATCAGCAGGTTGGTCAACCACATCGTCAGGCAGTCGACGATCACCAGGCGGCCCGGTGCGCTGTGCCGGAAAACCGCCTGCTCGAGGTCGAACGGCACCTCTTCGGTCTCGAGTCGCGGAACCCGTTCGGCACGTTCGAGCCGGTGGTGCGCAATGCGCAGGCGCATCTCGTCGTCGCCTGCGCGTGCCGTGGCCAGCAGCACGGCCGAGTGCGTGGGTTGTGCTGCCAACCATGCCGCGGCACGCTGCTCGGCGCAACGGGACTTGCCGCTGCGCTGCCCTCCGAGGATCAATTCGTGCACTGCAGTCTCTCCCGTCCAAAGTGCCACGGCGGAGCCATGCGACTACAGCCCGATGCCGCTGTAGCGCAGCCCGATCCAGCCCTGGCGACCCAGGGCGCGGTAATCGCGGGCCGGTTCGATGTTTCGGTCACCGACATTGAGCAACTTGGCCTCGAGCTGCCACTGCGATGCAATGCGCCAGCGCGCCAGCAGGTCGAGCGTCGAATACCCGCCAAGCCGCTTGCCACCATCGGGGCGGTTACCCAGCGTCATCAGCGTGGCGCCTAACGTCCAGGCATTGATCTGGTAGTCGGCGCTGAGTGTCTCCTGGTGCCGGGCGCGACGTTCCAGACGCTCGCCGCTGCGCTCATCCTTTGCGTTCAGCAGGTCTGCCGTGGCGCGCAGACTGAACCCGCCGATCCGGTGTCCGGCGGTCAAGGTCGCACCTTGCAGGCGGGCGCGATTGATGTTGCGCGCACAACCGAAGTCATAGGATGGATCGGCCGGGCAGAAGGTTCGATCGGGCTCGTAGGCGATCAGGTCACGCACCCGGTTGCGGTACACGGTGACCGACGCACTGCTGTCGCCCGAGACCCAGTTCAGGCCGATCTCGGCACTGCGTCCTCGCTCGGGGCGGACCGTGTCGACACCATAGCCCGAGTAGAAAAGGTCATTGAAACTCGGGGCACGAAACGTGGTGCCAGCGAGGGCTCGCGCGGTCAGCCCGTAGCCGAGTTCATATCCGTAACCCAGGCGTCCGGTGGTCTTGCCGCCATAGACCGAGTTGTCGTCGTGCCGCACATCGGCCGACAGAAGATGCGCACCGAACTTGCCCGAATAGCCTAGACCGATCGAGTTGTTGTGCCGACGCTCTTCCGAAGCGTAGGCAGATGCCTTCGCCCGCTCCTCGAGCCGCTCCAGCACCGCCACGACCTGCTGGCGGGCATCGAGCGCAAAGGCGTTCTGCCAGGTGTATTGGTCGCGACGGGTGATAAATCGGTCTGGGAAATTGCCCCCATCCAGCGATTCGTCGGCGTTGTGCGCCAGCTGCACGCGGGTGGTCCAGATCGGGCTGATCACGCCGTCATAGCTGAGGGCCAGCACCTGCGTATCGAGACGGGTTCCGAAATTGGGGGACGCGTCCTGAGCATAGTCGGGCGCAGCGAATTCGGACGAGTCGTACTGCGACCTGAGACGTGCGTCGAGCAGACTCACCGCCACCCGATGCCCGAGCGCCACCGTGTAGCCCAGGAGCACCTGGGCGGTGCGACGGCTGTAGCCGTCCAGATCCGGGTTGTAGTTTCCGAACTGGTCCCCCGCCCTCAAGGCGGAGACGCCATGGCTGCTTTCGCGGCTGAACGATGCGTTGTAGTCGAAGCCTCCGCCCGCACCACCGACAGAGAGTTCACCTTCCTTCGATCCGTACTCCCCTGCGGCGACGTGCGCGGAGAAACTCGGTGGGCCATCTTCGCCTCGCCGCGTGGTGATGCGCACCACCCCGCCCACGGCATCAGCCCCGTACAGACTGGAGCCTGGCCCGCGCAGTACCTCGATACGCTCGATCTGCGCGAGACTGATCGCATCGAACGACACCTGACCCAGCGTCGCCGAACCGATGCGCACACCGTCGACCAGTACCAGCGTGCTTTGCGAACTGGCGCCCCGCACGAAGATGCCGGCTGAATGTCCCGGACCGCCCGTGCGCGACAGTTGCACCCCGGCCTCGCGGCGCAGCAGGTCTTCGACCGAATCAGCGGCCGAATCGCGGATGCGTTGCGCATCGATCACGACCACGTCGGCAGTCACCTGATCGAGAGGTACCGGTTCCCGGGTGGCGATGACAACCACGGGAGCCAGTCGCGTCTGCGCCTGTGTGTCGGTGATCGCAAGGCATGCTGCAGAAAGTGCGGCACAAATGACGAACGAAGAACGGCTGAAGGCAGCCAGCGGCGCGCGCGGCGCCGAGCAGAGGAAATGCATGATGAAGAACCCGACAAGATGCAGGCGACCCGCTTCCCCGCAGGCGCATGCGATGCAGGTGTGATTCGAGAATCACACCCCCTTGTTGGCCGGTATCCGGGCTGATGGAACCACCTTCGCGACCTTCCCAGAGACAAGACGTCTCCAGTGGTTGTGAGCGCAAAAGCAGAAGCTCCGTCAATGAAGACCGGGGCTTCGTCCACCGTACCGTTGCGGGGGCAGCGCAGTTTGAGCACCTGAGGGCGCTTTCTGCTTCCCGTTTAACTGCGCCGACAAGAACATCGGCGCGGGCACCAAACAGCAGAAGATTGTAAGCACCACCCTACAATGAAAATTCACTTGTCGACCGAGGCTGTGCCATGTCGAAAATAGAAGACCTCGCCGATCGGGTTGAACGGCTGCTCCTGCGGCACGACGAGTTGCAACGCACCAACGTGCTCCTGGAACAGCAGATGGCGGCGGTGGCCGCTGAGCGCGACAGTCTGCGTTCGCGCCTCCATGCCGCACGCGCCCGCATAGACACACTGCTTGAACGCCTGCCGTCGGACTCGCCGATTCCAGCGTCCGAAGCTGCTGTCACCGCTGCACCCCCTGCCAACGAGGCCATGCGATGAAACAGATTGAAGTCACGATCCTCGGCCAGAGCTATGTGCTCGGGTGCCCAGACGGGGGCGAAAACCTGTTGCAGGCATCCGTGAAAGCCGTGGATCGGGAAATGACGACGATCCGGGCCGCAGGCAAGGTGAAGGCCCGCGAGCGCATTGCGGTGCTGGCCGCACTGAACCTGGCATACAAGCTGGAGCAGCGTCCCGAGACGGTCTCAGGCATCGATTCCACATCCACCGCGATTGACGTGAGCGCACTGATTTCGCGCATTGACAAGGCTCTAGGCGAGCACGGGCAATTGTTGTGAAGCAATCGGCGCGGATACCGCCCTTCTGGCGCCATTGTCATGTTGCTCAGGCGTAGACTTTCCAATGTCCGTTGCGTTCGCGTGAGTTTTTAATTCCTTGAACCGATGCTCTCGCGAGCCCGGGCTGGGAAATTTCCGAGTGGGTGTGATCGTCTCGCGTCAGATGAACCCGAAGCACGGTTGACCCGGCCCACCTGAATCCCCTGGGTTCAGGAATGCGGCTCACGGCTCGCAACGGACACCCCTGCTTTTTGCTCCCGCGGTCTGGGCGGACAGCCTCAGTTCGAGGCGTCGAAGCGGATGCTGGCCAGAGTGACGTGATTGCCACCACGCCCCTGGGCTGCGGCCAGGGCACCGTCAGCCGCCTGCAGCAGTTGCTCCTGGGTGTGAGCGGTGTGCGGGAAGCTGGCGACCCCCATCGCGACGGTGAATCCGAAATCCTGTCCGTCCTGCACGACGATCTGTGTCGCGCATTGCCGCCGCAGACCTTCCATCCGCGAATGGGCGGTGGCCAGCCCCACACCAGACAGCAGCACGGCAAAGCGATCCTCCGTGATCCGGCACGACGCATCCATGGCGCGGGTGTTGCCACGCAGCAATCGCCCCAGAGCTTCAACCACCCGAACGCGCGCCGGAGCGCCGAGCATTTTGGCGACCCCGACCGCAGGATCGATCGCGATCGAGACCAGCGAAAACTCGCGATGCTCACGTGAGGACAGGTCGACTTCTCGACACAGCTGATCCTCGAATTGGAGGTTGTGGGCCAAGCCAGTGACGGTATCGCGCAACGCCGAGTCCTGTGTCTCGCGGCGAAGCTCTTCACTGGCGGCCTGTTGTTGTTCGAGTTGCTTCAGCGCAAGCGCGAGTTGCGCATCACGGTGACGCGATTCAGTGACCTCTGTCCAGATCATGCACAGGTAGCGGACGCCGGTTTCGACGGCCGTCACGAGCACTCGAGTCACGCTGTATTCGCGACGCAGCCGGTCACGTTCAATGCGATGCTCGGTTGTGTGCGGCAGTTCCAGACTCACTGCGGTCAAGTCGGCAGCGCGCAGTGGCGCAGCGAGATCGGCACCCATCAGTTCGGCATCGGTTCGGCCCAGCAGTTCAGCATGCGAATGACCGAAGATGCCTGCCAGCCTCGAGTTCACGTGGACATAGCAACCGGAGGTCGGGTCCTTGATGCCGAGGCCGGCATCAGCGCCCCCCAGCCAGGCGGAAAGAGCCGAGCCCCACACCCCTGGGCTCAGTCCAAGATCCGCAGCCACGTCTTGCAACGTGCCCCCCGCATCGACGCGTGGAACCTGCACTGCGCGGTTCATCCTTGCCCTTTCGTCCCCACCAGTTCAGGCGCTGTCACGATCATTCCTGGGGTTCAACAACCACCCCGCAATTCCGAAGCAGACAGCCTATCGCAATGCGAGACCTCAAGCATCACCGAATGCTCGGGGTTGGGGCCATGACGACCGCGGCCCCCTTGTTCAAAGGGGGCCGCATTCGAAGGAGACGATCAACGGCGAAAAAAAAGATCGCTTCACGGCGCCTTCTCGAAATTGGTGGCCACCTTGCCCAGCCCGCCATCAAAGGCCACGCCGACCCATTCGGTCGCGATGTCCTCGTCGACGCCGACAGCGTCGAAGGTGGCGCTCCAGGTCAACAGCGTCTTGCCATCGGCGGTCGGACTCACCGAAATGGTCGAGACGTAGTTCTTGATCGGAAACGGGCTTTTCAGGGTGGTGTAGGTGTAGCTGCCCTTGGCAGCGTTGTACGCCAGCAGTTTTTCCACCAGTTCGCCTCCGTCGGCCAGCTTCAGGGTCCGGATCGCGCCCGGCTTGGTGCTGTTGCCCTTGAGGGTGCTGTTTCTGACCGCCGGGTGCCAGAGATCGATCGCGTTGAAGTCACCGACGTACTTCCAGACAGTGGCCGGCGAGCGGTCGATCGTGATGTCGCGCGAGAAGGAAATGGCGCCTTCGGCATGGCATTGACCTGCTGCGACGAGCATGCCGACAGCGGCAGCTTTGAGGAGCGAAGTATTCATGTGCAAAGTCTCCTGGTCATTGTTTCTTGAAATTGGCAACCACCTTGGCCATCCCGGCATCGTAGATGCCACCGATGATCGTGGCAGCCTGTTCGTCGCTGACTCCGTTGGCATCGAAGGTCGACGACCACTTCATCAGTGTGTGACCCTCGTCGACCGGCGTGAGCGTGATGGTCGACTTGTAATTCGCGACAGGCAGCGGGCTCTTGATGATGGAGTAGCTGTAGGTGGTCTTGGGCGCGCTGTAATTCAGCAGGGATTCCAGGATGGTGGCCCCATCTCCCAGCGTCAGCAGACGGCGAGTACCGACCTTGGTGCCGTTTCCGTTGAGTTCACTCTTGACAACCGCCGGGTGCCACACGTCGAGCGCATTGAAGTTACCGACCAGCTTCCAGACGGTCGCCGTCGAATTGTCGACTGTCACTTCTCGCGAAACCGACAAGGCGCCTGCGGCGAAGCAGCTGCCAGCCGCGAACAAGAGGCTGGCGACTGTGACTTTGAGGGCCGGTGTTTTCATGGGCGAAATGTCTCCTGAGGCAGGCAGTGATGGTTGGGTTGATCGCGATGGCGAGATACGGCCAGCGTCCTGCATTCTCTGGCTTGGGCCAACCTACGGCAACAGGGCCGCCAACGGAGATTCCCTGACCACCGCGGAGCTTTTCATGTGCAAGGATACCCAGCCTCACTGGCGCGGGCCTGGAAATTGCCTGATGGATCTCATCGACATTGCACGAACGAAAGTGCTCCCACCGCCGACGGCAACGTCCGCTTTCGTAAACACACTCCATGAGCATCGCCCCGTACATCAAGGAAATCGGCCGCGGCAAGGAAGGCGCCCGATCGCTGACCAGTGAGCAGGCGCACGACCTGATGGGCCAGGTGCTCGACGGCCGTGTCTCCGACCTCGAGGTCGGCGCTTTCGCAATGGCGATGCGGATCAAGGGTGAGTCGGTCGAAGAATTGTGCGGGTTTGTTTCCGCAGTGCGCGAGCGGTGCCTCCCGCTCGGTCCTACGTGCCCGGCGGTCATCCTGCCTTCGTACAACGGCGCCCGCAAGCTGCCCAATCTGACCGCCCTGCTGGCATTGCTGCTGGCACAGGAGGGAACGCCGGTGCTGGTGCACGGGCCGGCCAGCGACCCGGGCCGCGTCACGACGGGATCGGTGTTTCACGATCTGGGGCTTCCGACCGCCCGCGATGCCCAGGACGTGTGCAACGCCTGGGCACGTCGAGAGCCGGTGTTCATGGCGACTGAAACGTTGTGCCCTTCGCTGGCTCGGCTGCTCGACGTCCGCTGGGTCATCGGTCTGCGCAATCCGGGTCACACCGTGGCCAAGCTGCTCGACCCGACGAACGGAACGAGTGCGCTGCGCATCGTCAATCACACACACCCGGAATACGGCGCTGCGCTTGCTGCCTTCCTGCAGCGGTCATCCGCCAACGCGATGCTGCTGCGCGGGACGGAAGGCGAACCGGTGGCCGATCCCAGGCGACTGCCGCGGCTCGACGTGTTCGTGCAGGGTGAATTGCGTGCGGACCTGTCGGTCGCCGGCCAGGAAGGTGTGCTGACTGAACTGCCGGTGCTGCCTCGCGGCATCGACGCCGCAACAACGGCGCTCTACATCCAGTCGGTGGTCAGCGGCGAGAAGCCTGCTCCCGGTCCCCTGTCTCGGCAGGTCGACTGCATACGCGCCGCACTGCAGACGATTGCGAAGGGTCAGGTGCAGGAGTTGACAGCCTGATTTCGGTGTGCAGCACCGCGATGGCGGCGACGGATGGCCCAATCCACCGACCTGAAATCGGACACCCGCGATTTCTTGCCAGTCGGTCAGGCAAAGCTCAGTGCATCAGGCGCTGCCGGGCCGACTCGTACATGCACACCGCGGTGGCCGCTCCGACGTTCAGGGACTCCTCGCCACCCGGCTGCGGAATTCGCAGTGTCAGAGCGCATTGCGCCTGCAACGCCGCCGACACACCCTCGCCTTCGTGCCCCAGCACCCAGGCGCATGGCCAGGGCAGCGAGACTTCATGGATGGCCCGTGCAGCGTGTGAACTGGTCGCCAGCATCGGCATGGTGAGTGCGCCCAGCGCAGCGGCCTCGACACCTTCCACCAGGAACAGTCCGAAGTGCGCTCCCATGCCGGCGCGAATCACCTTGGGCGACCACAGGCCGGCGGTGCCCTTCAGCGCCACGACCTGAGTGAAACCGAAGGCCGCGGCACTGCGCAGCACGTTACCGACGTTGCCGGCGTCCTGAAGACGATCGAGCACGACGGATGCTGCTCCGGGCCGCAGGTCGGCGGTGCCGATCCAGGGCACGACGAAGCCGATCGCCGCGGGCGATTCGAGCGTGCTGATGTCGCCCAACAACGCAGCAGGCAGCACCGATACGGATGGCGCCTTCATCGCCAGGTCGCGCAAGGGCGACGCCCAGCCTTCCTCGCTGATCACCGCCTGCAATGGAACGCCACCGCGCTGCAGGAAAGCCCGGCACAGATGATCCCCCTCGATCCACAACTCGCCCAGCTTGCGATACGCGACCGGGTCACGGCCGAGCTTGCGCAGACGCACCAGCAGCGGGTTGTCCCGCGACACGATGGACTTGACGGTAGGTGTCGTCATGCCGAGGCGCCCAGCACTGCGCGCACCGGAGCGAACGTGCGCCGATGTGCCTCGCACGCACCGTGTTCCCGCAATGCAGCCAGATGCGCAGTGGTCGGGTAGCCCTTGTGAGCATCGAAGCCGTATTGAGGATGGCGCTCGTGCAGCGTCAGGCAATACCGATCACGGTGCACTTTCGCCAGAATCGACGCTGCAGAAATCGCCTGCACTTTCGAGTCCCCTTGAACGATGGCCTCGGCAGGCATCGGAAGCACCGGCAGTCGATTGCCGTCGACGAGCACCCGGTGAGGCCGCAGCCGCAGGCCATCGACCGCGCGACGCATCGCGAGCAGCGTCGCCTGCAGGATGTTCAGGCGGTCGATCTCCTCGACGCTGGCTTCGGCGATGCAGCAGCACAGGGCCTTCGCGCGGATCTCGTCGAACAGGCGATCACGGGTCCGCGCGCTGAGCTTCTTCGAATCCTTCAGCCCCCGTATCGGCTGCAGCTCGTCGAGGATCACGGCGGCAGCCACCACCGGACCGGCAAGCGGACCGCGGCCGGCCTCGTCAACCCCGGCCATGAGGCCGGGAGCGTTCCAGCTCAGGCCCAGTTGTTCAGCGTGCAAGTATTTCTCCGATCGCATCGGCGGCGGCCTGCGCGGTGTTTCGGCGAAGAGAGTGGTGCAATATTTCGAAGCGCGCCGACAGTGCCGCGCAAGCTGCGGGATCGTCCAGCCAGACGAACGCGGCATCGGCCAGATGGGTGGGCGTGGCAGTGGCTTGCAGAAACTCGGGCACTGCGAACTCGCCCAGCAGGATGTTCGGCAATCCGACCCAGGGCTGATAGTTCATGCGCTTCATGATCTGCGCGCTAAGCCAGTGCATCTTGTAGGCGATCACCATCGGGCGCTTGAAGAGTGCCGCTTCCAGGGTGGCAGTGCCACTGGCAATCAGCGTGACGTCGCAGGCGGCAAGCGCCTCGTGAGAACGACCTTCGAGCAACTCGATGCCGACATCGGCAGCATGCCGGGACAGCAACGGCTCGATCATCGGGCGCAGGCCGGGCGCAATCGGAAGCACGAAGCGAAGCTCAGGTCGCTGCCGTTTCATCAATTTGGCGGCTTCCAGCAGCGTCGGTGCGATGTACTTGATCTCGGAACGGCGGCTGCCCGGCAGCAACGCGACGACAGAGTCGCCGTCACTCAAGCCGAGCGCGCGGCGGCTCGCATGTCTCGGCACTTCCAGCGGAATCGCATCGGCCAGCGGGTGGCCGACATAGGTCGCCGCAACACCATGCCGAGCGTACAGATCAGGCTCGAACGGGAAAATGCACAGTACGTGGTCGACGGCGCGCTTGATTTTCTCGATGCGCTCGCCGCGCCACGCCCAGATGGAGGGGCTGATGAAGTGGATCGTGCGGATGCCGTGCGACTTCAATCGGACTTCGAGATCGAGATTGAAGTCGGGCGCGTCGACGCCAATGAAGGCATCGGGCTGCATCTGGAGCAGCCGATCGGCAAGCTGGTTGCGGATGCGCGAAAGCTCCGGGTAATGGCGCAGCACCTCGGCGTAGCCGCGCACCGCCAGCTTGTCACTTGGCCACCAGGGGTCGAACCCGTGCGCCACCATGTTGGGACCGCCAATGCCCATGGCCGCGAGCGCAGGCCAGCGTTGTATCAACCCGCCAAGCAGGAGCCCGGCCAGCAGATCGCCTGATGCTTCACCGGCCACCATCGCCAGGCGCGGGAAGCGATCAACCATCGGGGCGCAATGGGTACGAGCGACGAATGAGGAGTCAGCGCACGATGCCGCGCTGCGACTTCGCGAGGAACTCGGTCATCACCGTCGCATCGTCCGCTGCCTCGGGCACGCCACGGGCCAGTTCGGCGATCGCCTCGCGAGCTTGCTCCAGCGTGTTTCCCAGGCGATAGAGAAGCCGATGCATCTGCTTGACAGCGGCGATGCGTTCGGGTCCGAATCCACGGCGTCGCAGACCTTCGACATTGAAGCCACGCACCGCCAGTGGGTTGCCATCGACCATCATGAAGGGCGGCACATCCTGTGACACGGCACTGGCAAAGCCCACCATCGCGTGAGGGCCCACCCTGACAAACTGATGAATCCCGGTCAACCCGCCAACGATGACCCAATCACCCAGATGCACGTGACCGGCCAGGGTCGCGTTGTTGGCGAGGATCGTCTGGCTGCCGACCTGGCAGTCGTGAGCGATGTGCACATACGCCATGACCCAGTTGTCATCGCCGACATTCGTCACGCCGGTGTCTTGCGCCGTGCCGAGATTGAAGGTGCAGAACTCGCGGATGGTGTTGCGATCTCCGATACGCAACTCGGTCGGCTCGTCGCGGTATTTCTTGTCTTGAGGCTGCGCACCAAGCGAGCAGAACTGGAAGATGCGGTTGTCGCGGCCGATCGTCGTGCGGCCTTCGATCACGCAGTGCGGACCGATCGTCGTTCCAGCCCCAATGCGCACCTGCGCCCGGACGATGGTGAACGGCCCGACACTGACTGACTCGTCGATCTCCGCCCCCGGCTCGATGATCGCAGAGGGATGGATGAGTGTCATTTGAGCGGCGCGATTGACACGCAGATCATCGGCAACAGCGTGCTCAAGTGGACTTGCGCACCACCGTGCACATCAGGTCGGCCTCGACGGCCAGTTCGCCATCGACAGTGCCACGCCCCTTGAACTTGAAGATGCCCGACTTCTGTCGATCGAGCTTCACATCCAGAATCAACTGGTCACCGGGCTCGACCGGACGCTTGAAGCGCGCCCCGTCGATGCCTGCGAAATAGAACAGCGCATTGTCTTCCGGGCAGATGCCCAGTGTCTCGAAGCCCAGGATGGCGGCCGCCTGCGCCAGTGCCTCGATCATCAGTACGCCTGGCATCACCGGGCGCTGCGGGAAGTGTCCGCTGAAATACGGCTCGTTGATGCTGACGTTCTTGAGCGCCCGGATGCTGTCGTTCTTCTTGAGGTCGAGCACGCGATCGACCAGAAGGATCGGATAGCGATGCGGAATCTTCTTCAGGATGTCGTGGATGTCCATCGTCATGACGGTTTGTTCTCGTTGTTCTTTTCGAGGGCACGAATTCGGTCGCGCAGTTGGTGCAATTGGCGCAGCGTGGCCGCGTTCTTCTCCCAAGAAGCATTGTCATCGATGGGGAACAGGCCGGTGTACAAGCCCGGCTTGAGGAGCGAACGCGTGGCCGACGATCGCGGACCGATGTGAACATGGTCGGCAATCGTCACGTGCCCTGCCACCCCGGCGCCGCCGGCCAGTGTGCAATGAGCACCAATCCGGGTGCTGCCGGAAACTGCGGCAGTGGCGGCCATCGCCGTGTGCGCCCCCACGTGCACGTTGTGCGCGATCTGAACCAGGTTGTCCAGCTTGACACCGTCTTCGATCACGGTGTCCTCGAGCGCCCCGCGATCGATGCACGTGTTGGCGCCGATCTCGACGTCGTCACCGATGCGTACTCCACCGAGTTGCTCGATTTTTTCCCATCGACCTGCATTCGGCGCGAAGCCGAATCCGTCGGCTCCGATCACGGCACCACTGTGGACAATTCCGCGCGCGCCGATGTGGCATCGAGCTCCGAGCACCACCTGCGAGGAGAACCGGGTCTGGCTGCCGACCGACGCATCCGCGCCGACGAAACACTGCGCGCCGATCACGGCACCATCACCGATCACGGCATCGCGTTCGATGACGGCCAGGGGACCGATGGACACATCGCGGCCAATTCGGGCCTGCAAATGCACCACGGCACTCGGATGCACGCCGGAACCGCCGGAGCCCCGCATCCGGGCGGCCCAGAGTTGCGTAAGCTTGGCGAAGCACAGGTAGGGCTCGTCGGCGATCAAAGCGTCGCCACGCTGCACTGCGACCTCACGGTGCGCCGGAGAGACGATCACGCAGCCGGCTCTCGTGATCGCCAGTTGCGAAAGGTAGCGCGGATTGGAAAGGAAGGAAATCGCTTCCGCGGTCGCGCTTTCAAGCGGCGAGATGCGAGAGACGATCCGAGCCGGATCGCCGATCAGTTCGGCGCCAAGTTGCGCTGCCAGTTCTCCCAGCGCAAACCGTGGAGCCGAATCACTTGGCACCCTGTGCATTCAGCGCCTTAACCACCTTGTCGGTGATGTCGATCTTCGGTCCTGCAAAGACCGCCTCTTGGATGATGAGGTCGTATTTGTCGGCCTCGAAGATCTGTTTGATGACCTTGTTCGCACGCTCGACCACCGCGGACAACTCTTCGTTCTTGCGCTGCGTCAGGTCTTCCTGGAACTCGCGCCGCTTGCGCTGGAACTCGCGGTCCTGCTCGACCAGATCACGCTGGCGTCGGCTGCGCTCGGATTCGGAAAGCGTCGGCGCTTCCTTCTCGAGCTTTTCGCTGCTTGCCTTGAGCTTGCTGGCGAAGTCGGCCATGTCCTTGTCTCGCTTGGCAAACTCGGTCTCGAGCTTGGCTTGCGCCGTCTTCGCCGGGATGGCCTCTCGGAGCACTCGATCGCTGTTGACATAGCCGATCTTGATCTCCTGCGCCTGGGCCGACCATGTGAACGCCAACACCATCGACGCGGCCAACGCGCTCTTAAGTAACCTGTTCATCAAAACGCGGTCCCGAGTTGAAATTGAAGACGCTGGATTCTATCTGTTGGCTCTTTCTTGATCGGCGATCCATAGCTGATCTTGAGGGGCCCGACAGGCGAAATCCAGCTCACACCCAGACCCACCGATGCCCGCAGGCTGTCCAGGGTCATCTTGTCGCTGACGGCCCACACGTTGCCGATGTCCATGTAGGCAAACCAGCGCAACGTCCGGTCGTTGCCGGTACCAGGAAGCGGCAGGTACAGCTCGCTGTTGATGTTCAGGCGGCGATTGCCGCCCAGGTAGGCCCCGAGGTTGTCGACCCCGCCGAGCGAACCCTGATCGAAACCGCGCACCGTGCCCAGACCACCACCGAAGAAGTTCTTGAAGATCGGGTACGGGCGACCGCCCAAACCCTTGCCATATCCGAACTCGGCATTGAGACCCAAGGTGACTCGCTGGAACGGAGTGAAGTACTCCTGATACTGCAGGTTGGCACGCAAATAGCGCTGGTCGCCGAGGAGCCCCAGGTCCACGTTGACACGCTGGAATCGGCCACGAGTCGGCACCAGCGCACTGTCGCGCTGATCTCGCGTCCAGCCTATGGTCAGCGGCACCGATGAACTGGTGGGTCCGAATTGCTGGCGGTAGCGGAAATAGCTATCGGGCAGGTTGTTGGTGCCCTGGATCTCGGTGCGCTCATAGCCGATACCGAAGAACACCGTGTCGAACTCGCTGAACGGCACACCGAAGCGAACCGACCCACCCGGGGTGACCAGCTTGTAGTCCTCGCCCTGGCTGTTCAGCGGCGACGATGTCCGGTAGTAGAGGTCGAATGCTCGAGAGATGCCATCAACGGTGAAATAGGGATCGATCGTGCTCAGCACGATGGTTCGCTGTGACTTGCTGGTGTTGAACTCCAGGCCCAGGTAGTTGCCGGTGCCGAACACGTTTTCCTGCTTGACGGACGCCGTCAGGGAAATCTTGTCTGCACTCGAGAATCCGGCGCCCAGCAGCAGGTTGCCCGTCGGCTTTTCCTTGATGGTCAGGACCAGATCGACCTGATCGGATGTGCCGGGCACCTCGTTGGTGTCGACGTTGACATCGCTGAAATAGCCGAGCCGGTCAACGCGATCTCGCGACAGCTTGATCTTGTTTCCGTCGTACCACGACGATTCGAACTGACGGAATTCGCGGCGCACCACCTCATCGCGGGTGCGCGCGTTTCCGGCGACGTTGATCCGACGCACATAGACACGCCTCTGCGGGCTGGCAACCAGGGTCAGGTCTACGCGTCCATTGACCCGATCGATCTCGGGGCGGGCCTCGATCCGCGCGAACGCGTAACCGAAGGTTCCGAACCGCTCGGTGAACGCCTTGGTCGTTTCCGCGACAGCCTCTGCACGATAGGGCTCGCCGGGCTTGATGGTGACGAGTGTCTTGAACTCGTCCTCCTTCGAGAGGTACTCCCCTTCGAGCTTGACCGACGTGACGGTGTAGGCCTGGCCCTCGTTCACGTTGATCGTGATGGTGATGTCCTGCTTGTCGGGCGAGATGGCAACCTGGGTCGACTCGACATTGAATTCGAGATAGCCACGGTTGAGGTAGTAGGCCCGCAGCGTTTCGAGGTCGGCGTTCAACTTGGCGCGCGAGTAGCGGTCCGCCTTCGTGTACCACGTCAACCAGCCACCGTCGTTGAGCTCGAGCAGGCCTTTCAGCGTGCTTTCGCTGAACGCGGAGTTGCCCAGGATGCGGAGCTCCTTGATCTTGGCCGCCGACCCTTCCGTGACCGTGAACGTCACATTGACGCGGTTGCGTTCCATGGGTGTCACAGTCGTCACGACCTCGACGCCGTAGAGGCTGCGGCTGAGGTACTGCCGCTTCAGTTCCTGCTCTGCCCGGTCGGCCAGCGCCTTGTCGAACGGCTGTCCTTCGCCAACGCCGAAATCCTTCAGTGCCTTGACAAGCACGTCCTTCTCGAATTCCTTGGTTCCGACGAAATCGATGCTGCCGATGACCGAACGCTCGTCGACAATCACCACCACCACCGAGCCATCGATCTGGATGCGCACGTCCTTGTACAAACCGGTGGCAAACAAGGCCCTCAGCGCCGCCACCCCCTTCTCGTCGGTGTAGGTGTCGCCGATGCGGAAAGGCAGGGACGCGAACACCGTTCCGGCATCGCTGCGTTGCAGGCCTTCCACGCGGATGTCTGCCAGCTTGAACGGCTCGACGGCCCACGCCGATCCTGTATGAAAAGCCGAGGCGAGGACGAGGGCGAACAGCGAGGGGCGAAACGAGGTCGAGCGGTTGGAAATACGCAAGTTGGGTCGCATAGGAGAAATCAGTGCAGGCCCATCAGGCGGGCCACGTCGTTGAAGAGAGCAATGGACATCAGCATCAGCATGATGGCCACCCCCCCGCGCTGCAGGCGTTCAAGCCACAACTCCGGGACAGGGCGCCCCGTCATCGCTTCGAAAAGATGGTACATGAGGTGTCCGCCGTCGAGCATGGGCAGCGGCAACAGGTTCAGCACGCCCAGACTGATGCTGACCACTGCCAGAAAACCGAGGTAATAGGCGAAGCCGACACGCACGGACTGGCCCGCGTAATCCGCGATCGTCAACGGGCCGGTGAGGTTCTTCAGGGACGCCTCGCCGATCACCATCCGGCCGAACATCTTGAGAGTCAGCAGCGAGGTGTCCCAGGTGCGCGTCACGGCGTGCGAAAACCCATCGACGAACCCGTAGCGCACCATGACCATTTCGGGCGGCCCGCCAATGAAGGCCTCGATGCGGCCGATGCGGCGGTCACCGTCGGAGACGATCACCGGCTGCACCACGAGTTCGATGGCCTGCCCTCCCCGTTCGATTCGCCACTGCTGCGGCTGTGGGTCTGCCGATGTGCCACTGGAACGGATGCGCTCGCGCAGGCTCGCAGCGTCGGTGACGACCAGGCCATCGACCGACAGAACGCGGTCTCCCGCACGCAGCCCGGCAGCGGCTGCCGCTCCACCCGGCTTGACCTCGCCCATCACCGGCTCGGTGTAGACACCGCCCAGACCGATGTGTCGGATCAACTGCACATCGAGTTCGCCACTCCCGAGTCGGTCGAGCGGCAGCAGCACGCTGCGCTCGTGCTGGCCGCGGGCATCGCTGACACGCAAGTGCAGGTTCTCGTTCTCGAGAACCGCCTGCGTGACGCGCCAGACGAAATCGGTCATCGACCGCACTTCGGTCCAGTCTTCACCGTCGGACGATGCAGCTTGAACCCAGTCTCCCGCCTGCAGGCCGACATCCGCCGCCACGCTGTGGGCCAAAGGTGCGCCAAGCACCGCCTTGGGCTCGTCCATGCCGATCCAGTGCGCGGCGGCGTACAGCACCACCGCGAGCAGCAGGTTGGCGATCGGTCCGGCTGCGACGATCGCGGAGCGTTTCCACAGGGACTGCCGGGTGAAGGCCCGACCGAGGTCGGACGGGGCCACCGGGCCCTCGCGCTCATCGAGCATTCGCACGTAGCCGCCAAGCGGCAGCACCGACAACACGAACTCGGTGCTTTCGGGCGTGGCCTGACGGCGCCAGAGCACCCGACCGAAGCCGACCGAGAATCTCAGGACCTTGACGCCACAGGCAACCGCGACCCGGTAGTGGCCATACTCGTGAACGACGATCAGCACGCCGAGCGTCAGCACGAAGGCCAGCACGGTGGTGATCATCGAGACAGCCGCTCTGCTTGCTGCAATGCCGCGCGACGCACGCGTGCGTCGAGTTCGATGAGGGCCTCCACCGAGCTGCACTCGTCAGGCCCTGGAACCACCGAATCCAGGGTACAGGCGTTGACCTGGTGGATTCCATCGAAGGAAATGGCACCCGCCAGAAATGCCGCCACCGCGACTTCGTTCGCGGCATTCAGAACAGCTGTGCTGCCTTCCGGCCCGCGCAGCGTCTCCCAGGCCAGCGGCAATCCGGGGTAGCGCTGAAAGTCGGCTGGCTCGAAGGTGAGAGCAGAAAGCGACGGAAAGTCGAGCAGTCCGGCGCCCGATGTCATGCGCTCGGGGAACGACAGACCGTAGGCGATCGGTACCCGCATGTCGGGCGTACCCATCTGCGCCAGCACCGAATGGTCGCGACACACGACCATTGAATGCACGATGCTCTGGGGGTGGATAACGACCTTGATCTGCTCGGGCGCCAGATCGAAAAGCCAGCGCGCCTCGATCACTTCCAGCGCCTTGTTCATCATCGTTGCCGAATCGACCGAGATCTTTCGTCCCATCACCCAGTTCGGATGGGCACAGGCCTGATCTGGCGTGACGCTGGCCAGCGTGCTCACGTCGCGCGTACGGAAAGGCCCGCCGGAGGCGGTCAGGATGATGTGGTCGATGCGGGCGGCCCAGGCGCTGCGGTCTTCGGGCAGGCACTGGAAGATCGCCGAATGCTCGCTGTCGATCGGCAGCAGGCTGGCGCCGCCCTCGCGCACCGCCGACATGAACAGCGCGCCGCCGACGACCAGGGCTTCCTTGTTGGCCAGCATCAGGCGCTTGCCCGCAAGGGCGGCCGCCAGGCACGGTGGCAGCCCGGCCGCGCCGACGATGGCGGCCATCACCGCGTCGACGTCGGGGTGCGAGGCCATCTCGCACAGCGCCTGCGGGCCGACGAGCACCGCGGTGTCGCTGCCGGCATCGCGCAGTCGCGCCTGCAGCGTCTGCGCGGGACCCGATTCCGGCAGCACGGCGAATTTCGGGCGCCACGTCAGGCATTGCGCCAGCAGTTCGTCGACACGGTGGTGGGCCGTCAGCGCGAACACCTCGAAGCGTTCGGGGTGGCGCGACAGCACGTCCAGCGTGCTGGTACCGATCGAACCGGTCGATCCGAGGATGCAGATGCGCAAGCGACCTTCGACGTTGTTCATGTCACACCGAAATCAAGGCCAATGCCAAGGGAAACACGGGAAGGAGCGCATCGACGCGATCGAGCACGCCACCGTGACCAGGCAGCAAGCCGCTGCTGTCCTTGGCACCTGCATGACGCTTGACGAGCGACTCGACGAGATCGCCCACCACGCCCATGGCAGCCAGAAAGATACAGACCAGCAACAGACCAACCACCCCATGCTGCAAATACAGGCGTGTGAACAGACTTGGCGAGTCCAGCGCCCAAACGCGGTCCGCCAGCATCCATAGCACTGCGAGCAGCAGAACGCCGAGCATGCCGCTCCACACACCCTCCCAGCTCTTGCCAGGACTGATGGCCAGCGCCAGCTTGTGCCTGCCGAAGGCCCGGCCGCCGAAATAGGCTGCGATGTCGGACACCCACACAAGGCTGAAGATCGACAGGATGAAATTGACGCCCAGGGTGCGAGCGCTCGCCAGCGCCAGCCAAGCCAGCCACAGGCCGATCAGTCCGAGCGCCCAGCGCAGTACCTGCGGCAGCTGACCCCAGCCGACCGCACCGGCTCTCAGCGCCCAGGATCCACCAAGAACCCACACCCCCATCGCAAACCACCAGGCAGACGCAGGAGCACTGCGGTCCCAACCTGCCCCGAGGGCGAGAGCGCAGGCAGCGCCCAGGATCAAGCCCGACCCGATGGCCGACGGCGGCCCGCCTCCGTTGAGACGCACCCATTCCCAGCCGGCGGCAGCAATGAAAAGCAGTGTGAGCGCGGCGAACGGCAGTGGTACCGGTGCGAACAATGCAGGTAAGACGATGCCCAGCAGAACCACTGCCGTGATGACCCGTTGCTTGAGCATCGTCAGCGCGCCAGCGGGATTCCGACCGCGGTCGCTTCCTCGATGGCACCGAAACGGCGATCGCGGCGTGCGTAGTCCGCCAGGGCGGCATCAAGCTCCGCTTCGCCGAATTCCGGCCAGAGACACTCGGAAAAACACAACTCCGAGTAAGCGGCCTGCCACAGCAGAAAATTGCTGATGCGCACCTCACCACCGGTGCGAATGAACAGGTCCGGATCAGGTGCGTGACTCAACGCCATGTAGCGGCTGAGCGTGGCTTCGTCAAGCTCGTCGGCGCTCACACCATCGCGCATAGCGCGCTGACAAGCCTGGACGACATCCCACCGGCCTCCGTAGTTGAAGGCAACCGACAGAGTGATCCGGGTGTTGTTCTTCGTGCTGCTCTCGGCGTGGTCCCAGGCCTCGCGCACGTGCTCGGCAATGTCGGTTCGGTCACCCACGATGCGCACCCGAACTCCATTCTTGTGCATCACGCCCAAGTACTTCGACACCGCCAGAAGCACCAGCGACATCAGACCCGAGACCTCTTCGTTCGGACGCTTCCAGTTCTCGGACGAGAAGGCGAACACCGTCAGGTACTCGACGCCGCGATCGGCGCAGGCCAGCACCGTGTTCACCAGCGTGTCGACGCCCTGCTTGTGCCCAAGGAAACGCGGCTTGAAACGACTCTTCGCCCAGCGGCCATTGCCATCCATCACGATGGCGATGTGGCGGGGCACTTTCGAGGCGTTCGGCAGAGCGCTCACTGAAAAGGAACCCTCAGCATGCGGCACACGGTGCGGCAGCGGCCTGCGTCATACCGCCATCACTTCGGCTTCTTTGGCCGTGACCAGACGGTCGATTTCGGAAATCGTGCGGTCGGTGAGTTTCTGCACTTCGTCGAGCGAGCGGCGCTCGTCGTCCTCTGAGATTTCCTTGTCCTTGAGCAGGCGCTTCGCATGGTCGTTGGCATCGCGGCGCAGGTTGCGCACAGCAATGCGCGCATCTTCCCCGGCGTTGCGAACGATCTTGGTCAGATCCCTGCGACGTTCCTCGCTCAAGGCAGGCATCGGAACGCGGATCAAGTCGCCTTGTGACGAAGGATTGAGGCCGAGCTCACTCTCGCGGATGGCCTTCTCGATCTTTGCGCCCATGCCCTTTTCCCAGGGCTGAACGCTGATCGTGCGGGCGTCGAGCAAGGTCACGTTAGCGACCTGGCTGATGGGCACCGGAGACCCGTAGTAGTCGACATGCACCTGGTCGAGGATGCCGGGGTGCGCACGGCCGGTGCGAATCTTCTGCAACTCGGTCTTGAACGCCTCGATCGATCGGCTCATTTTCTGATCAGCGTTCTTCTTGATTTCGGCAATGCTCATCGCCAGTTCCTGCTCACAACGGTTTCACACATGGACGAGCGTGCCCTCGTCTTCGCCCTGTACCACCCGCTTCAACGCACCGGGCTTGAAGATGCTGAACACCTTGATCGGCAGCTTCTGGTCGCGGCACAGCGCAAACGCCGTGGCGTCCAGCACCTGCAGATTGCGATTGATCGCCTCGTCGAAACTGATCTGCGAATAGCGCGTGGCGGTCGGATCCTTCTTTGGATCGGCGGTATAGACACCATCGACCTTGGTCGCCTTCAGCACGATCTGCGCACCGATCTCGGCGCCGCGCAGTGCCGCCGCGGTGTCGGTGGTGAAAAAGGGATTGCCGGTACCCGCAGCGAAGACCACGACCTTGCCCTCCTCCAGGTACTGGAGAGCCTTCGGACGCACATAAGGTTCAACGACCTGGTCGATCGCGATGGCGGACATCACGCGGGCGGTCATTCCCTCCTGGCGCATCGTGTCGGCGAGCGCCAGCGCGTTCATCACCGTGGCCAGCATGCCCATGTAATCGGCTGTGGCCCGGTCCATGCCGACGGAGCCGCCTGCCACGCCGCGGAAGATATTGCCGCCGCCGATCACCACGGCCACCTCGCAGCCCATCAAGGTCACTTCCTGGATCTCTCGCACCATCCGGACGATGGTCGCACGATTGATACCGTAGGCGTCATCGCCCATGAGGGCCTCGCCGGACAGCTTGAGCAGGATGCGCTTGTAAGCGGGCATGTAATGGTTTTCCTGTGCTGCTTGAACTTGCATGGAGTCTAAACCGGGCCCACCCGCCGACTCGAGCGATTCGGTGGGCCCGAAGGGCTTCAGGCGCCCTTGGCCGCAGCCACCTGGGCGGCAACTTCGGCAGCAAAGTCGTCGACCTTCTTCTCGATTCCCTCGCCAACGACGTAGAGAACGAAGCTCTTCACCGTGGTGTTGGTGGCCTTGAGCATCTGCTCGACCGTCTGCTTGTCGTTCTTGACAAAGGTCTGGTTGAAGAGGCTGACCTCCTTCAGATACTTCTGGACCGAGCCGTCGACACGCTTGGCAACGATTTCGGCCGACTGCGGCGCCTTGCCTTCGGCTTTCGCCTTGTCTGCGTCCTCGGCGGCCTTCTGGGAAGCGATCGAACGCTCCTTCTCGATCAGCGCAGCAGGCACATCGGATGCAGCCAGCGACACCGGCTTCATCGCGGCAACGTGCATCGCGACATCCTTGGCCGCCACGTCGTCGCCTTCAAACTCCACCATCACGCCGATGCGCGTGCCGTGCAGGTAGCTTGCGAGATTGCCGCCGCCCGCGTAGCGCTTGAAACGGCGGATCGCCATGTTCTCCCCGATCTTGCCGATCAGGCCCTTGCGCACGTCCTCCAGGGTGGGGCCGAAGCCTTCCAGCTCAAGCGCAAGCGCCGACAGCGCGGCGATATCTGCCGGGTTCTTCTGGGCGACCAATTCGGCACAGGCCCTGGTGAACGCCAGGAAAGAATCATTCTTCGTCACGAAGTCGGTTTCGCAGTTGACTTCGACCATCGCTCCGACCGTGCCATCGATGCTGGCGGCAACGACGCCTTCAGCCGTGACGCGCGAAGCAGCCTTGCCTGCCTTGCTGCCGAGCTTGACGCGCAATAGTTCTTCGGCACGTTCAGCGTTTCCACCGGCTTCCGTCAACGCCTTCTTGCACTCCATCATCGGCGCATCGGTCTTGGCACGCAGTTCGGCCACCATGCTTGCTGTGATTGCGGTCATTTCCTGTTCTCCATAAGGTCTGCGGTCTGGCACAAAAGACGTGACCGCTTGAGGCTCAAACATTAAAAAAAGGGGCTGTAGCAGCCCCTTTCGATCTCACTTCGGTGAGGCGGACCAGCGGGCTCAGTGGGCTTCGCTGACTTCCACGAATTCATCGCCTTCGGCAGCAGCGGCTTGCACCACCTCGTTGGTGGAATTGGCCTTGCCCTCGAGCACCGCGTCGGCCACGGCCTTGGCGTACAAGGCCACCGCCTTCGCCGAGTCGTCGTTGCCGGGAATCACGTAGTCGATGCCGATCGGCGAGTGGTTCGAGTCAACCACGCCGACCACCGGGATGCCGAGCTTGTTGGCTTCGGCGATGGCGATCTTGTGGTAACCGACGTCGATGACGAACAAGGCATCAGGCAAGGCACTCATGTCCTGGATGCCGCCGATGTCCTTCTCGAGCTTCGCCAGTTCGCGCTGAAACATCAGCGCTTCCTTCTTGATGCGGATCTC
Organism: Rhizobacter sp.; assembly: GCA_046154125.1. GTDB lineage: Bacteria > Pseudomonadota > Gammaproteobacteria > Burkholderiales > Burkholderiaceae_C > PBB1. The sequence continues at coordinate 36,138 of JBJXEJ010000172.1, forward strand.
GGTGCCCGACTCGATCTGGGCCTGCATGTCCTTCAGGCGCTTGAGCGACCCCTTGACGGTCTTGAAGTTCGTCAACATGCCGCCCAGCCAGCGCTGGTCGACATAGGGCATGCCAGCGCGATGCGCTTCGAGCGCCACGACTTCGCGGGCCTGGCGCTTGGTACCGACCATCAGGACAGTGCCGCGCTTGGACGCCAACTGGCGCAGGAACTTCATCGCGTCGTTGAAAAGAGGCTGGGTCTTTTCAAGATTGATGATGTGAATCTTGTTGCGGTGGCCGTAGATGTACGGGGCCATCTTGGGGTTCCAGAAGCGGGTTTGGTGTCCGAAATGGACGCCTGCTTCCAGCATTTCGCGCATGCTTACAGTCATTAACAACTCCAAAGGTTGAATCTAAAATCCGGCTTGAATCGCCATCGATGCTGGAGTACTTCCAGCACCTCGGTGACACCTTTTGGCAGCCGGATTTGCGGATGTGTTTGTTCGCGGATGGGGTTGAAACCCGCCCCGGAAAAACCCGCTGAGTATATCAGCCTCGACATGCATCCGGTTCCAGGTCACGCTCGACACACCCTTCTCAGCACAGCTCATGCATCGAGCAAGCCCCGCGCACGCCGGAGCCGAGCATGAGGATCGCCGTGGTCGGAGCGGGCATCGTCGGCGTCACTTCGGCCTACGAACTGGCTGCTGCCGGTCACGAAGTCACGGTATTCGAGCAAGGCGGAAGCGTTGCTGCCGAAGCCAGCTTCGCGCACGCCGGGCTTGACGGCCCCGGCTGCGCTGTTGCCTGGTCGCCGCTGGCGGTCACAGGCAGCCTGCTCGGACTGCTCTTGCGAGGTCGGCTGCCAGATGCGCTGACGCTGAGCGCGCACCCTGGCAGTGTTTCCTGGACGCTGCAGTGGCTGTCCGCAAACCGCGCATCTGCTCAGCTGATGCGACGTCAGCGCCTGCATCGCCTCGCCGCCTACAGCTTCGCGCGCACTGTCGAGCTGACTCGCGTGCTGCACCTGGATTTCGAGCGCTCGAACGGCGTGCTGGTCGTGTCAAGAAGCGCTACCGACACGCAACGCATGCAGCCGGCATGGGCCGCACTCGCCGAGTTGGGTATTCGGTCGCGCCAGTTATCGCCCGAACAGTGCCTGTCGGTCGAGCCGGGCCTGAATCCGCACGCTCCACTGCATGCCGCGCTGCTCCTGCCCGACGAAGGCGCCAGCAACTGCAGGGAATTCGCCCACCTGATGCGGCAGCAGGCGCAACGCCACGGCACGCGGTTCGTGTTCCACGCGCAGGTGCTTGCCATACATCCCGGCGCCCATCCTGAGCTGGAGGTGGCGCTGACTGACAAGGCGTCCGATACACGGCAGACCCGAGAGCGCTTCGATGCAGTGGTGCTGTGCGCTGCGTTGGGCTCGCACCGCCTGCTGTCCTCGCTGGGAGTGAAGCTGCCGATGGTCGGTGTCAACGGGCACACGATCACGGCGCCATTGCGTCTCGACGACGTCCATCCACACATCGGACCGAATTCGGTTCTGCTGGATCCAGGCCGCCGCGTCACCATCAGCCGGGCCGGCTCGCGTGTGCGAGTGTCCGGCGGCGCACGCGTCGGTCGCAAGTCCCGCACTGGAACGGCCAAAGCGCTGCGCCAGCTCTACCATGCGCTCGACGAATGGTTTCCAGGGGCTGCCCGCGTCGGTCAGGCGCAACATTGGCAAGGTGCGAGCCCGACCCTGCCCGATGGTCTGCCGGTGATCGGGCCGAGTGGCACCGAGGGCGTTTGGCTGAACCTCGGGCACGGCAGCGCCGGCTGGACCCTGGCCTGCGGATCGGCTCAGGTGCTGACGGCCATGATCAGCGGCGTACCACCTGACATCGATACCGACGGGCTCGGTGCAACACGGTTCCGCTGACACCCGAAGCCGGGTCGGCGCATCATCGACAGGTATTTCCTCCTGCCAGACAACGACCCGAGTCTCTACCTCTATGCATCGCATTCTTCCGCCAGAACGCCTCTGGCCTCTGCACAGCGTCGCGTCCACCCGCCGCATCGAAGAGGAAACCGCTGGAGCGCTGGCACCGCACACGCTGATGGGTCGCGCCGGCACGGCGATCGCGCGCCTGACGATGGCATTGGCACCACACGCCCAACGCATCTGGATTGCAGCAGGACCGGGCAACAACGGTGGTGACGGACTGGAGGCAGCGGGACAACTTCAGGCAGCGGGCAAGCAGGTTGTGGTGACGTGGCTCGGTGCGCTGGAGGGTGACCGTCGGGCACCCGCTGACGCGCTCGTCGCACGCCAACGAGCCGTTGACGCCGGCGCGACGATCATCGACCACGCGCCGTTCTCATCGCAGACCTTCGACATCGCGATCGATGCGCTGCTCGGTATCGGCGCAACCCGGGCGCCCTCCGGACAGATGGCTGAAGTCGCCGCGCGTCTGAACAGCGGTGCGTGCCCTGTGTTGGCCGTCGACCTGCCGTCTGGTCTGGATGGCGACACCGGGCGGCGACTGGGCGCAGCATGCGTGCGTGCCGATCACACGCTGGCACTGCTGACTCTGAAACCCGGCCTGTTCACTGCGAGCGGACGTGATCAGACCGGCGAGGTCTGGTTCGACGCGTTGGGCGTGCCGGAGGAATCGACAGCCGAGGCATGGCTCGGCGGCTCGAAGGCACCCGCATCTCTGCGGCTGCACGCACAGCACAAGGGCAGTTTCGGAGATGTGGCAGTGATCGGTGGCGCTGCGGGGATGGTCGGTGCAGCGCTGCTGGCTGCGCGTGCAGCGCATGCGGCCGGCGCGGGACGTGTCTTTGTCGAATGGCTGCACGCCCCGGATGCGGGGAATTTCGACGTTGACGGGCTGCATCCCGAATTGATGATGCGCAGCGGCTGGTCGCAATGCGAACCATCGGTTCTGGCGAAAGCCACGGTCGTGTGCGGCTGCGGAGGAGATGACGCGGTGCGAGACCGGCTGCCACGGCTGCTGAGCTTCGCAGGCCGGCTCTTGATTGATGCCGATGCACTGAACGCGCTGGCGCGCGACTCGCAACTGATGGCGCAGCTGCGCAGCCGCAGCCAACGATCACGCGCGACCATCTTGACTCCGCATCCGCTGGAGGCAGCCCGGCTGCTGGCATGTGACACCGCCGCAGTTCAGTCGGACCGTCTGTCCGCCGCGCGGGCACTCACCGACCTAACCGGGTGCACGGTGGTGTTGAAGGGCTCGGGCAGCGTCGTGGCGTCGCCGGGACTCACACCACACATCAACGGCACAGGCAACGGCTCCCTGGCCAGCGGTGGCACTGGCGACGTGCTGGCAGGCTGGATCGGCGGCACGTGGGCCCAGACGGAGTGGCGGGGTGACGCCGATGAACCCGGTATCGCCTTCGCCGCAGCATCACAAGCTGTGGCTGATCACGGAGCCGCAGCCGAACCGCTTCGCCCCGGCGCATTGCCGGCCAGCGAACTGATACGCCGGCTGCACGACAACCTGCGCCACGGCCGCCCCGGCGGTTGACCTCACCGCATCAACCGGCGGCGCGAACAGTCGCTTCTAGCGCCGCTTGGCAGCCTTGGCCGGGCCCTTGCGAGCTGGCGTCTTTGCTGCACGCACCGGATTCACCCGTGCCCCGGATGCGCTGTATCCATTGCGCTTGCCGGCAGCCTTGACTGCACGATCGGTTTCCTTGACGCCGGCCAATTCGGCCACCGCACTGGCGTTGCGGTCGGCTCCTCGCTCCTTTCGCGCGCGGACCAGGGCGGCCTCCTCTTCCCCATCGCGCACCATGCGGAAATCGATCTTGCGGCCATCGAGGTCGACTCGGCTGACCTGCACCCTCACCCGCGAGCCGATCGCGTATCGAACGCCCGTGCGCTCGCCGCGCAACTCCTGCTTGACCTCGTCGAAGCGGAAGTATTCGCCACCCAGCTCGGTGATATGGACCAGACCTTCGACGTAAAGCCCGTCGAGCTGCACGAAGAGGCCAAAGCTCGTCGCGGCGCTCACGCGGCCGCTGTACTCTTCGCCAAGGTGTTCGCGCATGTAGCGGCACTTCAACCAGGCTTCGACATCGCGCGAAGCCTCGTCGGCGCGCCGCTCGTTGGCGCTGCAGTGAGCGCCCGCGATCTCCCAGACCTCGCCCTCGGCCGTCAGAGTCACCGCCTTCGGCGTCTTGGCTTGCTTGGACGGCTTCGCGAGGCTGCGTGCCAACGGCATCGATTCGACCATGCCCTTGCTGAGCAGGTAGCGTTTGCCGCCGAGGACGGACTTGATGACGCGGTGCACCAGCAGGTCTGGGTAGCGGCGGATCGGACTGGTGAAGTGGGTGTAGGCGTCGTAAGCGAGGCCGAAGTGACCGCTGTTGCTGGCGGTGTAGATCGCCTGCTGCATCGAACGCAGCAGCATCGAGTGGATCTGCTCCGCATCGACGCGGTCCTTGGTGGCTGCGGCAATCTGCTGATACTCGCGCGGCTGAGGATCGTCTCCGATCGACAGGCCGAGACCGAGTGCCTTCAGGTAGTTCTGCAGCAGCGTCTTCTTCTCGGGTGTAGGACCTTCGTGCACGCGGTAAAGCGACGGGTGCTTGGCACCGGCGATGAAATCGGCAGCGCAGACATTGGCAGCCAGCATCGATTCCTCGATCAGCTTGTGCGCCTCGTTGCGGGTGCGCGGGATGATCTTCTCGATGCGACCGTTCTCGTCGCAAACGATCTGTGTCTCGGTCGTCTCGAAATCGATCGCGCCGCGCTTGCCCCGCTCCTTCACCAGCGCACGGTAGACCTCGTTGAGGTTCAGAAGATCGTCGACCAGGTCCTTGCGTCGAGTGGCTTCAGGTCCGCGCGTGTTGCCAAGGATCGCGGCGACCTCGTTGTAGGTGAAGCGGGCGTGAGAGTTGATGACCGCCGGGAAGAACTGATACGCGTAGATCTCGCCGGCGGCGGTGATGAGCATGTCGCAAACCATCGCCAAGCGGTCTTCGTTCGGGTTCAGCGAGCACAGGCCGTTCGACAGCTTCTCGGGCAGCATCGGAATCACGCGCCGCGGGAAATACACCGACGTCGCGCGTTCGTAGGCATCGTTGTCGATTGCCTCGCCCGGCTTCACGTAATGGCTCACGTCGGCGATCGCGACGACAAGGCGCCAGCCTTTCGCTCGGCCGACCTTGGCGGGCTCGCAGTACACCGCGTCGTCGAAGTCGCGCGCGTCCTCGCCGTCGATCGTGACCAGGGCCACATCGGTCAGGTCGATGCGATTCTTGCGATCGATCGGGCGAATCTTGTCTGGCAGTCCGGCTGCCTGCGCCAGCGTCTCGGGAGAAAAGCGATGCGGTACCTCGTACTTGCGCACGGCAATTTCGATCTCCATGCCGGGGTCGTCGACCTCACCGAGCACCTCGGTGACACGGCCCACCGGCTGCGAATACATCGACGGGGGTTCAGTCAGTTCGATTGCGACCACCTGTCCGGCCGTGGCGTTGGCCACCGCGTTCTTCGGGATCAGGATGTCCTGCCCGTAGCGCTTGTCTTCCGGGGCGACCAGCCACACGCCGCTTTCGTGGAGCAGGCGGCCGATGATCGGCGCCTTCTTGCGCTCGATGATTTCGAGGACTCGGCCTTCGGGACGTCCCTTGCGATCGAAGCGCACGATGCGCGCCTTGACTCGGTCCCGATGGAGCACCGCGCGCATCTCCTGCTGCGACAGGTAGAGATCGGGCTGACGATCGTCGCGGATCACGAATCCGTGACCGTCGCGATGTCCCTGCACGGTGCCAGAGACCTCGCTCATGAGGTCTGCTCCGATGGGGGTGGAGGGTTGGTTTATTGTTTTATCGATGATATGATCTCAGGCTTCCTGAATGCCCAGGTGGCGGAATTGGTAGACGCACTAGTTTCAGGTACTAGCGGGTAACTCCGTGGAGGTTCGAGTCCTCTCCTGGGCACCAAATATAACGAAGCCAGCTCACGCTGGCTTCTTTGTTTTCGGGCGGCAAAAACCGCCGCAATGCGATCGAAAATGCAGTTGCGAACAGTGGAC
>JBJXEJ010000173.1:0-10869 GCA_046154125.1 Rhizobacter sp.
GACGAGGACAGCGACCTCGACGAAGCCACGCTGAAGGCCATCGCAGCGCTGACCGGCGGTGCGTACTTCCGGGCGACGGACGCGGCCGCGCTGCAGGACGCCTACGCCCGGATGGACCGGCTGGAGCCAGCCGCTGCGGACGATCGGTGGGTGCAGCCGAGCGACGAATGGTTCGCCTGGCCGCTGGCGCTGGCCCTGATGCTGAGCCTGCCCGCGGCGGCTTTGAGGGCAAGCCGGTGGAGTTGATCGCCGACCTGCAGGCGGCCCTCGGCCGTTTCCACTTCCTGCGCCCGGCGTGGCTGCTGGCGGTGCCACTGCTGCTGGCCCTGGTGGTCTGGCTGGCGCGGCGCAGCGCGACCTCCGGGCCCTGGTCGTCACTGATCGATGCACCGCTGCTGGGGGCGCTGCGCCTGTCGGAGCCGCAGCCCCGCCGCACATCGCCCTGGCCCTGGCTGGGTCTGGCCTGGACACTGGCGGCGCTGGCGCTGGCCGGCCCGACCTGGCAGCGCGAACCGGCCACCGCGTATTCGGCGCCGGACGGCTGGGTGGTGGTGCTCGACCTGTCGCCATCGATGGCAGCGCAGGACCTGACACCCAATCGCACCACCCGTGCCCGTTATGCCATCGACGACCTGCTGCGGGCCGCCCGGGGCACGCGCATCGGTCTGGTCGTGTTCGGCGCCGAGCCGTACCTGGTGACGCCGCTCACCGACGACGTGGCCACCGTGCGCGGGCTGAGCGGACCGCTGGCGCCGGATCTGCTGCCCAGCGCCGGCGACCGGCTGGCCCCGGCGCTGGCGATGGCGCAGCAACTGCTGGAGCGCACCGCGACGAGCGGAGGTCACGTGGTCGTGATCAGCGATGGATTCGAGGACCCGGCTCCCGCCCTGGCCGCCGCCGAGGCGCTGCACGCACGGAGGACGACCGTCGACGTGCTCGGCATCGGCACCCCTGCCGGCGCGCTGGTGCCGTTGCCGAAGGGCGGCTTCCTGCAGGATGCCCAGGGCCGCATCGAGGTCGCGAGGCTCGACACCGACCTGCTGCAGCGGCTGGCCGGTGCGGGCGGCGGGCGCGCCTTCGGGCTGGATCAATTGCCGGCGCTGATCTCGGGCCTGCAGTCGCAGGTGACCGGCGGCGCGACCCAGGTCGACGATGTGCAGGCTGCACGCTGGCGCGATGCCGGCGGGTGGCTGCTGCCGGCGGTCCTGCTGCTGGTCGCCGGCCTGGCTCGGCGAGGCTGGTGGTGAAGGCACGCATGGCGCACCGCTGGCTGCCCGCCCTGGTGCTGGCCTGCTGTGCCACGGCGCAAGCCGAGAGCGGCTGGTCGTCGCTGTGGCGCACGCCGGACCAGCGCGGTGAGGCCGAGCTTCTCGCAGGCGATGCCGCCGCGGCGGCGCGTTCATACACCGACCCGCGTCGCAAGGCCTATGCGCAGATGAAGGCCGGCGATGACCGCGCGGCCGCCGGGACCTATGCGGCGCTCGATGACGCCGAGGCGCACTACAACCGGGGCAACGCCCTCGCCCGCGCCGGCGATCTGCAGCAGGCCCTGCAGGCGTACGACGCGGCGCTGGCCAGGAACCCGGCCGATCGCGATGCGCAGCACAACCGTGATCTGGTTGCGAAGGCGCTGCGGCAACCACCGCCGCAGGGCGGACAGGGTTCCAGGCCATCACCGCCTGGCGGTGGCCAGGGAGCGCAGCCGCCCGCCCAGCCAGCGTCGGGTCCGCCCGGTGACGCGCCGGCGGGAGGCCGATCGGACGCGGGCAGGAAGACAGCGTCTTCATCCGCGCCCATCGACAGTGCCGCAGGAGTCTCGGGACAGGTCGGAGCCGCAGGCAGTGGCGCTGCCAGCACGAAGAGCAAAGCCGAGGCAATGAACACCGATCGTGCAAAGGCCGATGACGCGGCTCAGGCGCAGGCAGATGTGACCGGCGCGGTCAAACGGCCGTCCGGCGCGCGCGATCCACGCGACGCCAGGCCGCCACAGCGCACCGAGCAGCAGCTGGCCGAAGACCAGTGGCTGCGGCGACTGCCTGACGATCCAGCCGGATTGCTGCGCCGCAAGTTCCTGATCCAGTACCTGATTCGGCAGGGAACTCCGCCGTGACGACACGTCGGCCACACGCCATCGGCCTGATCGCAGCGTGCCTGTGCAGCAGCGTGCTGTGCGGCACGGCATCGGCCGCCGTCACCGCCTCGGCGGACCGGACGCACCTCGAGCCCGGCGACACGGTCGAGCTGACGCTTCAAAGCGATCGCGGCGGCAGCGGCCAGCCCGATCTGAAACCGCTGGAGAAGGACTTCGAGATACTGCGACGAGGTACCAGCAACAGCCTGCAGATCATCAACGGTTCGGCGTCGTCGCAACGGCAGGTGCGGCTGACCTTGTCGCCGCGCCGCAACGGCCGCATCGAAGTACCCCGCCTTGCGTGGGACGGTGAGCAATCCGCGGTCATCGAGTTGATCGTCGCGGCAGGGCACGGCGGCAAGGGGGCGGTAGCCGGCTCGGTCGCGGACGTGTTCTTCACCACGACGCTCGACTCGCTGCAGCCCCACGTGCAGTCGGCGGTGAGCCTGCAGCTGCGCCTGTACAGCGACAAGAAGCTCTACCAGGCCAGCGTCGATTTCCCGGGAAACACCGACCTGCTGGTTCGGCGCGTCGGCCAGGACGTGACGACCGATGAGACCCGCAACGGCCGCACCTACCAGGTGATCACGCGCAGCTTCGTGCTGGTGCCACAGCGCAGCGGCGAGATCGAGCTCGCGGGCCCCGTGCTGAATGCCCAGGTGGCCGATGGCACGCGATCGCTCGACCCGTTCATGGAGCACGTCTTCGGTCAGTTGCAGATCGAAGGGGGTGCCAGCGGCACACGGGCATTGAGGCTGCGCGGAGACCCGGTTCGCCTGGCCGCCAAGGCGCGGCCCGCCGGCATGAGCGCCGGCGACTGGCTGCCGGCGCAACAGCTCACGATCGAAGAGGCGTGGCTGCCGCAGGGCGGTCCGATCGCGGTCGGCGTGCCGGTGACGCGCCGCCTTCGCGTGTCCGCCAGCGGGTTGGGTTCGAGCCAGCTGCCGGACCTGGGCGCCCTGATGAAGCTGCCGTCGGGCCTGACTTCGCACCCCGACGAGCCGAAGCTCAACGAGGACGTGCAGGACGGCCACATCGTCGCAGACCGGCAGCAGGACGTCGTCGTGCTCGCCGATCGCGCAGGTCGCTTCGAGCTGCCCGCGCTGAAGGTGGACTGGTGGGACGTGACGACGAACCAGCGCCGGGAGGCGGTGCTGGCTGCGCGGACGCTGGAGGTGGCACCCGCTGCCAGCGCCACGCCGACCCTCGGCTCCGGCTCAGCGGCTGCGACATCGGCGGCCGCCTCCGTCGCCTCGACGGCCTCGGCACCGCCGCGCTCGACGTCTCGCGCCGAGGCGCCGACACCGGTCGGCGATTCCTCCGTCACGTGGGCCGCGGTCGGCCAGGCACTGGGCCTGATCGGGCTGGGCACGCTCGGTATCCGGGCATGGATGCGCAGGAGAAGGCTTCGTCCGGGTGGCGCCAGTGCGCCAATTCACGCGAACGGATCGGCTGCTGTGTCCGCGTCAGCAGCCAAGCGCGAGTTTCAACGGGCCTGCCTCCGTCACGACGCACGCCCCGCCCGCGATGCCCTGCTCGCCTGGGCACGCGCCACGTGGCCGGAGTCTGCGCCGCCTGGCCTCAACGCGCTGGCCCGCCATCTGGACCGCGCCGACGTGACGCCGTGGCTGCAAGCCCTGGACCGGGCCTGCCTCGAAGGCACCGCATGGAACGGCGAGGGACTGGCCCGCGCCCTGCCCTTGCTGGACGGCAATCGAAAGCCGACGAAAGCGCCGACGAGCCTGCCGGGGCTGTACGGCGAACAGGATGCCCGGACCCGCACGCAGTGAATCCCTGCCGTATCTCCACGCCTGCAGGCAACTGCAGCGTTCTCGCGCTGGTCAACAGCCGATCGCCGCAAAGTCAGGCCAGCGATTCGTACAGCGCCACGAACTGCTGCGTCACCTTGTGGCCCGGGTCGAGATGGATCATCGGACACGCCGTCTCGTGTGACTCCTTGATCTTCACGCTGGCGTTCAGGTAGGGCTCGAGCACCGGCAATCCTTCATCGATCAGTTCCTGCACGGTGCGCTGCGGCAGGCTGGCCCGGGGCTGGAACTGATTGACCACGATGCCCTCGATCAGCAGGTCCGGGTTGTGGTCGGCCTGGATCTCCTTGATGCTCTCCAACAGACCGTAAAGAGCGCGGCGTGAGAAATCGTCGCAGTCGAACGGGATCAGGCATCCCTCGGCCGCGATCAACGCCGACCGCGTGTAGAAGTTCAGCGCGGGCGGCGTGTCGATCCAGATCGAGTCGTATTCGCCAGCCAGATCGGCCAAGGCGTCGCGCAGCTTGTAGATCTTGTGACGACTCTCCAGCTTGCCGTGCAATTCGTCGAGCGCCGCGCTCGCAGGCATCAGGTGGAGGTTCTCCCAAGGGGTCTCGACGATGAACTCGGACGTGCTCGGCGACCTGACGCTGAACTTCAGCGTCGCATCGAAGAACTCGGCGGAGCCCGGAGTCGGTTCGTCGGCGGCATCGCCGATCAGGTAGCGGCTCGAATTGGCCTGCCGGTCGAGGTCGATCACCAGCGTTCGCTGCCCCTGTTGCGCGGCGATCGCGGCCAGATTGCACGTGATGGTCGACTTGCCCACCCCACCCTTCTGATTGAAAACGACACGCCGCATGTCAAGACCCCGATTCGCCTGAAAAGACGATTGTGCGCTGCAGCATGAACCTGCGAACCGCACGGCGTTTCCAACGCCGGCGGGCGTGGTGCCGGAACCCCTCACCGAACCGCAAGGCCCATGGACATGTCGGAGCAGCCGGTCGCTCCGAATGACCGGTACTTCCCCTTGACTTCGGACGTTTGGCCACGCGGCGTCGACATAACGTGGATGCCGGGACCAACGCATGTCGATCCATGCGCGCCTGAACGCTTCCGCCCAGGGTTCCACGCCCGTGAACTGATGACTGCCCTGTACTCGCTCCCGTTGCACCTGCTCGTTGCCGGCGGCGCGCTGGCCGCGCTCCTGATCTCGTTCGTCGGCCTCTTTCTGGTGCCGGGCCTGGTTCACTGGCTTCGGCTTCGCCGCATCCAGCGCGCCATAGAGCGCCTCGAACTGCGCACGCCGCCGGGTGAGTTCCGCAAGCTCTTCGCCGGCGACCGGCGACTGGCCCGGCTGTGGAAGGAGTTCGAGGACTCGATGCACATCGAGCGCGAAGAACGCGATGGGCAACGGGTGCCGGTGGCCGTGCGCTCGACGCTGCCGGCAGAGACCTTCTTCAACGGCCCCTGCGTCGTCGACGCCCGGCTGCGCACCGAATTCTTCAAGCACCTGCCCGGCATCTACACCGGCATCGGCATCATCGGGACGTTCACCGGCCTCATCGAGGGCCTGCGGCAGTTCCAGGTCAGCGAGAACGCGGCGACAGTGCGCAGCAGCCTCGAATCGCTGATGCATTCGGTGGGACAGGCGTTCCTGATCTCGGCGAGTGCGATCGCTGCCGCCATCGTCGTGACGTTCCTCGAGAAGTTGCTGCTGTCAGCGCTCTACGGCAGAACCGAAGCAATTGCCCAAGCCATCGACGCCCGCTTCGACGCCGGCGCAGGCGAGGACTACCTGTCTCGCCTGGTCCAGGCTTCAGAAGGCGCGGCAAGCCAGAGCAAGACGCTCAAGGACGCCCTGGTCGCGGAGATCGCCGGCGTGATGCGCGAGCAGACCGACCGCCAGATCAGCGGGCTGGCGACAGCCATCTCGGCCAGCATCGAGCGCAGCCTCGCGGCACCGCTGCAGAAGATCGCCAGCGCAGTGCAGGCCGGCACCGGCGACCAGAGCGCACTGACCTCGCAATTGCTGCAGGACGTGATGGGCCGCTTCGGAGACCGCCTCAACGACGTGCTCGGTGGGCAGGTGTCGAACATCAACGAGCTGAACCAGCAGACCGGCCAGACGATGCAGGACGCCGTGCGGGCGGTGCGCGCGCTGGTCGAGCAGATCTCGGAAACGAGCCGTCGGTCGAGCGACGCGATGACGTCGCACTTGACGGACACGACGCGAACGATGCTGGCGACGCTCGCCGACAGCCAGCGCCTGTCGGTCGAAGGCCAGCAGCGGCGCGAATCGGCGATGAACGATCGCACGACGGCTGCGATGGACAGCATGGCCGACCTGCTCGCGAAGGCCCTGACCGAGATGAAGGGCGCCTCCTCGCAGATGGCTGCCAGCGTCGATGCCATGACGCACACGACGACGGCCGCGCTCGATCGGATGAGTTCCGGCGCCAGCCAGCTGCGCACTGCCTCGCAATCCTTCGCGACCGCCGGCGATCGCGTCAGCGGCGTGATGGAGCAGGCCGCAGTGGTGTCGACGCAGATGGCCGAGGCGTCCCGCCTGATGCTGGCCAGCGCGGCCGACATGCGCAGCGGGCTGGACGACTACCGCGCTCATCGCGATGCCGTGAGCCACCTGGTGACCGAGCTGCGGACCACCGTCGAGCACGCCCGCACGGAAGCCTCCCTGACCGCCGACGTGCTGGACCGCATCAAGATCTCGACCGAGCGCCTGGGGCAGGCACAGGAGCAGGCCGACCTGTACCTCAACAGCGTCAGCAAGGTGCTCGGCGATGCGCACCAGGCGTTTGCGATCGCCGTCAGGAAGACACTCGAGCTGGCCAACACCGAGTTCCACACCAAGCTCTCCACGGCGGTCGGACTGCTGTCATCGACGGTCGTCGAGCTCGAGGCGACCCTGGGCAACGTCGCACCGCAGAGGCATTGAGCGTGCTGGCCGCGCGAGTCCGGGTCAGGCGCGGGGCGAAGGACGAGGCCGAGAAACCGTTCTGGATCTCGTTCGCCGACCTGATGACGGCGCTGATGGTGCTCTTCCTCGTCGTGATGGGCGTCGCGCTGCTTGCCATCACCAACCACGTCACCGCGCGCGAGCAGCAGGAAGCGCAGCACCGCAAGGACGTCGACGAAATCTTCGACCGGCTGAGCCAGGCAGCCGCCCGCCACGATGGCATCCGGATCGATCGGGCCCGCCACGTGATCGATTTCGGCGATCGCGCGCGGTTCGCGTTCAACAAGTCGAACCTGGCCGACGAGCAGGAAATCGTGCTGCGCCAGTTCGTGCCCGAGCTCATCGAGCTGGCGAATTCGAGCCTCGGTCGCAAGGTGATGAAGCGGGTGGTCGTCGAAGGCTATGCCGACCGGACGGGCTCGTACCTGAGCAATCTCAACCTCAGCCTGCAGCGCAGCCAGCGCGTGCTCTGCGCGATGTTCGCGACGCACGGCAGCAGCCTGCTGTCCGAACTGCAGAAGGAGAGCGTGCGCGACCTGTTTCTCGTCGGCGGGTACTCCTTCAATGCCTCGAAGGCCAGCGACGAGGAAAGCCGTCGGGTGGAGATGCGGATGGAGTTCCTGGGGATGGGCGAGGAACGCCCTTCCCCGGCGGTCGAGCCGGGCATCTTCGGCGAATGCGCGCTGCCGTGACAGCGGTCGATCACCTCGCCTCGCTGCTGGCGCCGGCGGTGCGTCTGGGTGCACTGGCGATGCCGAAGGTGGGCGACATCGACGCCGTGATCGAAGCGCTGCAACGACGGATCCAGTCCGGCAGCGCACACCCGGTTGCGGCCGATCTTCAACACGAGACCGTGCGGCGCTTCTGGAGGACACCGCATCTCGAGACGCTGAAGGACGCACGCCTGGTGGCATTCGGGCTGAACCTGCCTGTCGGACCCGAGGGGGCCTGCATCCTCGACGACCGGTCTCGCCTCGATGCCACGCTCCAGGGAGTCGACCAGTGGCTGCACGACGCCCGCTGGTATCGCAGGGGCTACCAGGGTCTGGTCTGGAGCTACTTCAACTGCGAAATCGATGCACCGGGCGCCGGCCTTGCCAGACGACAGAACTGGCTGCGGCTGCGTGACTACCTGAGCCAGCGCGCTCCGCGAACGGTGGACCCGGTGGCCAACCCCGACTGGGTGCGGACGGTGATCTGCCATCGGCATCTCTTCGGCGACACGCCATGCGAACGTCATGTCGCCGATCTTCTGCGGGGAGATCATGGCGAAGTCGACGCGATCTGCCAGCGACTCGGCATCGGTGGAACGTCGTGGTTCCTGCGCCGCCTTGTGCATGGGCAGGTGACTGCGGCCGCGAATCTCGGTCACGAGGCGTTCCGTGACTTGCTGCCCCGCCTGATCGAGCTGCTCGCGAGCGCTCCCGCGCTGCGGAACCCAGGACTCGCATGCCTGCTGGAGCGATACCACCAGATACCGCAGCCCCAGCTGCATGAGGCACTGCGCGACGCGGCCGCCGACTGGTGGGGGAGCCCCTGGCTGCCTGCCAACGAGCTTCATTGGAGCGGCGTGAAGGAAGGCGTGCGCAGCATGGTGTCGCAATGGCACAAGGCCGCGCTGATCGACCGCTTCTTTGCCGAACCGGACGATGAACGGGGCTCACGGCGTGCCGCCTTTTGGAAGCGCTACGTCAAGTCGATCCGAACGATCGAGTTCGCGTTCGGCGGCAACGCGATGCAGGCCAGTCAGTCTCGCGCGCGCATCGGGCCGGAGCGGGTCGTCGGCTGCGGCACCTGCCTGATCGATGGCAGTCATGCCGCCCGGGCCCTGGTGATGCGGATGGGACGTGCCGTCGTCGTGGAATTCAGCGATCCCTCGATTCCGGTCCACGGTTACGACCTCGGCGAGTCGGAACCCTTCGACATGTCCCGGCCGGTGGTCCTCGCACCCGACGCCGACAACTCGCTGCGACAAAGTCATCGCAGCCTGAATCTGCCGCATCAGGATGGCCTGCACGGGTGGCGTCAGTGGGAGCAGATGTTCGAAGCCGCGATCAGCGATCGGTTCGACATCCGGCCGGGCAGCGTGCCTTCGGTGGATGGGTCGCCGCATGTGGATCTCTCGGACTCGGCGGTCAGCGTCGACATCTGCCATGTCGAACCGCTGGGCCGCATCGACGCCCCCCGCTGGCAGACAGCGTCAGCCAGCGAAGACGTGCACTGGTTGACTGCGGAGGCCGCCAGCGTTCCTTACAGCCGTGCCGATCTCGAAGTGCTGGCGCGCGTCCATGCGCTGCACATCGAGGACGAAACGAAGCGAACCGGCAGGCTCTGGGTCCGCACAGATGCCACGGATCACCGCATTGCACGCGTACTGACCGGCTGGGGCTTCGAACAGGTGGCTGGAGCCGGCTGGCGTCGCTAGAAGCCAGCCGCCCGCCGAGGTGAACGGCGGCGGGACTCGCGGTGGCTCAGCGCGGTGGCGGCGTCGACCCTTGACGAGCACGCGCCTTGACCGCCTGCGTGATGCGGTCGTTCATGGCGGCGAACTCCGACAGCAGCTTGCTGCATTCGGCCTGCGGTGCTTCGCACACACTGGCCGTTTCGACCGAGACCGTTCCATCGCTCGACCGCTTGATGATGCGTCGAACGACCGCCGGGTACGCGTAATGACCGCTGGGGGCGAAAGACCACTGCGCGGAGGCAAGCGGCTCGTTGATGATGGTCCAGCCGTCCGCATGGGCGACCATGGTTCCGTTCCCGTCACGGGCCTCCAGCTCCTTGAGCGCTTCGGCAACGGTCGCATAGTCGATGCGCGCAGGTTCCGGAGACGGCGCCTGAGCCCGGGACGAGAACGTGGCGGCCAGAGCGGCGAGCAGGAGTACGGTGCGCATGAGCGCAGTGTATTTGCCGCGCGCCTCGACTCGCTCTGGGCTATCCCGGGTCGGCCGAGGTGGCGCAGGCCGCCGAGCCGCAGCCCTGAATCGCGGTCTTCGGCAGGGAGTGGGGCTGTGCGATGCTGCCGCTCGAGACGTCGTAGCCGACCGCCTTCAGATGCTCGGCCAGCGCTGCGTCCATGTTCCTCGCATGCTCCGGGAACCACATCGCCAGCTCGCGCGCCATCGAGCGAACGATGTCGACGCGCGCCAGTTGAGCACCCTCGCGGATGACCTGCATCACCATCGCGTGCTGCGCACTGTGGCAGTTGGGGAGCGAAAAACCCGTGTCTCGCATCCAGCGGTCTTCCCTTGCGAAATGGGTGTCGGTGTGCGTGATCAGCTCATCCCAGGCTGCCAGCAGCAGCGAATCGGGCGCCTGCTCCACCGCTGCGAGCAATTCGACGAATTCGCGGTGGGTGCTGTCCATCACAGGCAGATCCAGCGACAGGTCGGTCGACCATTCCAATGCACTCAACAGCCACTCCGAGCAGCATCGATGCGTGCCGCTGACGGTACGAGGCTATCCCGGAGCAGTGGCGCGACGCTTGACGCTCGTCAACCGGAGATGCCAACTGCGCAGGCGCAGGTCCTTTCAACAGCGCGTCATGCCCACCAGGTGGCGCGTGATCGCATCCTAGATCAGACCGCTGAACGGGGGAAGCCGCTCGGCCAGCGTCAGCAAGGCCCGGCGGGCGAGCCTGGGCAGCGAGCGCCAGTCGCAGAACAACGAGACGACGGCAGCGCGATCTCGCGACCATCCTGCGCAGGCTGCTCGAGCGCACAAGCCAGCGCCAAACCGGCGGGACCGGCGCCCACGATGAGTACGTCCGTATCAAGGGCGGGCTGGGTGACAGAAGGCGTCATCGCCGCGTGGCATTCCTCGTGACCCGACACGAACGCTTGACGCGAATCGGCCAGGGCGCCGACGTGCAACTGCGCCTTCCGATCAAACGTGGACGGCGTTCCCCAGATCCTGCTCCAGCAGTCGCTGGTGGACGACATCGAGTCTCTCGCCGGGACGCCTTTCCTTGGAGACGCGCAGACGCAGACTCTCGC